>NZ_JAFCMA010000023.1:0-139366 GCF_018130125.1 Bradyrhizobium sp. AUGA SZCCT0177
CGCCTTGTCGTCTTCGCCAATGCCGTAATCAGGTCCGGACAGCCTTGGAAAGGCGCTAACGCCTCTTGACAGCTAACACGGTAGATCCCGGCCTTCGCCGGGACGACTACTCCCCCACGGACCACCCTCCCGAAAGTTTCAAACATCACGATAAATTATCTGTCGAAACTGCTCGAAAAACCTCCCGTAGCTCGGCCAACGACGACGAACACGGTCAACCGACCAGCGTCGTTGTTCTCAGCACCGGCGGCCCCCCGCCGGAGACCTCAATCATCGGGAGAAGATCCATGTCGAACCGTATCGCTTATCTGACCGCCGCCGCCTTCAGCGTGCTCGCGCTCACCGCCTCCATGTCAGCGCCGGCCAGCGCGGAGGAAAAGACCGTGATGGTCGGCGGCGCGGCGATGTTCCCCTCGAAAAACATCGTCCAGAACGCCGTCAACTCCAAGGACCACACCACGCTGGTTGCCGCCGTGAAGGCCGCCGGTCTGGTCGAAACCCTGGAAAGCAAAGGCCCGTTCACGGTGTTCGCGCCGACCAACGCTGCCTTCGGCAAGCTGCCGGCCGGCACCGTCGACACGCTGGTGAAGCCTGAGAACAAGGCGACCCTGACCAAGATCCTGACCTACCATGTCGTGCCGGGCAGGCTCGCCGCAGCCGACCTCAAGGACGGCATGAAGCTCAAGACCGCCGAAGGCGAACAGCTGACGGTGAAGCTCGACGGCAGCAAGGTCTGGATCGTCGACGCCAAGGGCGGAACCTCGATGGTCACGATCTCGAACGTCAACCAGTCCAACGGCGTGATCCATGTGGTCGATACCGTGCTGATGCCGGCTTCGTGATCTCCGCGCGCTCCTGATTAGTCCCAACAGGATGCGGGGAAGGGCGAGCCGGGGCGACCCGGCTCGCTTTTTTGTGACCTCGAAGAGCCCCATGCGTCGATCTGGTCGCACGAGGGCAGTAACGAAACCCCGGTTCCCGGCGTATAAACCGGTAACCCATTGCAGCGACGGATCAGGCCATGTCGAGCATCACCGCCAGCGACGAGAAAGCCAGCGCCAAGGCAGCCCCTGAGGCGACGCGAGCGAAGGTCATTCAGCCGGCCTGGGTACGGGCGCTGCACTGGACCAATGCCTTTGCGATGGTCCTGATGATCATGTCGGGATGGCAGATCTATAACGCATCGCCGTTGTTCGGTTTCACCTTCTCGAGCAGCATCACGCTGGGCGGCTGGCTCGGCGGCGGGCTGCTCTGGCATTTTGCCGCGATGTGGCTGTTGATGGTCAACGGCCTGATCTACCTCGCTTTGGGGCTCGCCACCGGCCGCTTCCGCAAGAAGCTGCTGCCGATCACGCGGGAGGGCGTGCTTGCCGATACCAAGGCGGCGCTGACCGGCAAGCTGTCGCATGAGGATCTGACCAAATACAATTACGTGCAGAAGCTGCTCTATGCCGGCATCATCGTGGTCGGCATCGTGATCGTGCTGTCGGGTCTGGCGATCTGGAAGCCGGTGCAGCTGCAATATCTGACGGCAATGTTCGGCGGCTATGAAGCCGCCCGTTACGTCCACTTCTTCTGCATGGCGGCGATCGTCGCCTTCATGGTGGTGCATGTCGTGCTTGCACTGCTGGTGCCGAAGAGTTTGCGCGCGATGATTATCGGTCGCTGAGCATACTGGGAGGATATTATGGGCCGCTTGCGCAACCTTCTGATTCCCGGCGTCGACAAGAGCCTGCTGCTCAAGGATGCCGTCAAGACCATGCCGGACCTGACGCGCCGGCGCTTCATCTCCGGCGGCGCCAGCCTCGGCGCGCTGACGCTGCTCACCGGCTGCGACGTAACGGACAGTTTTTCGGCCGAGGAAATGCTGAAGCAGGTCTCGAAATTCAATGACGGCGTGCAGGCCTGGATGTTCAATCCCGATGCGATGGCGCCGACCTTCCCGGAAAGCGCGATCACCAAGCCGTTCCCGTTCAACGCCTATTACAGCCTCGACGAGGCCCCCGAGATCGAGGCCAAGGACTGGAAGCTCGAGGTGCGGGGCCTGGTCGAGAACAAGAAGTCGTGGACGCTCGAGGAATTGTACAAGCTGCCGCAGGTCAAACAGGTCACGCGCCACATCTGCGTCGAGGGCTGGAGCGCGATCGGCAGCTGGACCGGCACGCCGCTGCGCGATTTCCTGAAAATCGTCGGCGCCGACACGCGCGCCAAATTTGTCTGGTTCCAGTGCGCCGACAAGGACGGCTACAATTCGCCGCTCGACATGCGCAGCGCGCTGCATGCACAGACCCAGATGACGTTCAAATTCGGTGACGAGATCCTGCCGCGCGCCTATGGCTTTCCGATGAAGATTCGCGTGCCCACAAAGCTCGGCTTCAAGAATCCGAAATACGTGCTCTCGATGGAAGTCACCAACGACTACAAGGGCGGCTTCTGGGAAGACCAGGGATATAATTCGTTCAGCGGGAGTTAGCTTCGTAGGGTGGGTGGAGCGCAGCGATACCCACCATCTTCGTCGTCGCATCAATGGTGGGTATCGCTGCGCTCCACCCACCCTACGCAGTCGTCTTCAACCTCTTCTGAAACGCGCACAAAACCGCGCCGGTCGCCAGCATCGCCGCGGAAACGTTGAGCGCAAACGAAAGACTGCCCACCGCGTCGGTGATCGCGCCGACCACGATCGGCCCCAGCGTCTGGCCGATGCCAAACGAAATGGTCATCGCCGCGATCCCCATAGGCCAGGCGGATGGCGGATAGTTGAAGCGCACGAAGGCGGTGGTCGATCCCACCACCGCGAAGAACGCGACACCGAACACCAGCGCCGAGATCGCCAGCAACAGCGGCGAGTGTCCGAAGATCGGCAGCGCCGCGCCGATCGCGTTGACGCCCAAAATAATTGCGGTGGTGAGGCCGCCGCGATCGAGCGCCAGCACCCGCCGCCACACCCAGGGCGTCGCGAACGCACTCATCCCGATCAGGCTCCAGAACAGGCTCTGCGCCGCCGCCCCGCCGCCGCCATCGCGGACATAGGCGATCATGAAGGTCATGTAGGCGATGTAGCCGGCGCCGAACAGGAAGTAGCCGAGCAGATAGGCCAGCACCGGTCCAACGGAGAATCTGGCTGGTGCCGCGCTGTCGATATCAGCGCCACCGCCCAGCGGCGCCAGCAGCAGCGGCATGATCAGGAGGGCGGAGAGCAGTGTCATCGCCCACCAAACGATCCACCACGATCCCGGCCCGAAACCTTGCAGCACGAACGGCGCGATCAGTCCCGACGCGAGGATGCCGAGCCCGGGCCCGGCGTAAAACAGGCTGAGCAGGAAATTGGCGCGATCGGGGCGTGTCTGCGCGATCGTGGCGGCCAGCGCCGCGCCGCCGACGAATCCGCCCGCGGCTCCGATGCCCGCCAGCAACCGGGCAAAGCTCAGCACGAAAAAATTGCCGGAGACGGCGCAGAGCGCCAGCGAGATGACGGCAGCCAGCGTTCCCCAGCGCACCGTTCGCGTCAGCCCAAACCGCCGGATCATGCGCGAGGCGAGCAGCGCGCCCGCGAGATATCCGACGGCGTTGATCGTGTTCATGAAGCCGGCCGCGGAATAGGACCAGCCCAGCGCGTCGCGCATGTCCGGCAGCACCAGGGCATAGGCGAAGCGGCCGATTCCAAGACCGATCGTCGGCGCAAGCGACACGATGAGGATCAACCACGCGGGATGCGCGTAGGACGGGGGAGGGTTAGGGGCTCTCACAAAAATCTCCGGCAACGGTCATTCTGGCAGGCCGGGCGACCGTTGCACAGCCGCGCAGGGAGCAATGGTGTCGTGCCGTTTGCGCAACATCAGCCGATCAGCACCAGCGCCACGCCGGCAACCGTCAGCACCGCGCCGGCGACGATGCGCGGTGTGATCCGTACATGGTGCAGCACCATCGCGCTGAGCAGCAATGTGACGAGCGGATAGATCGCGGCGACAGGTGCGACCAGCGTGATCGGGCCGTTGCGCAAGGCGGTGAACAGCGACAGCAGGCTGAGGCCGTTGCAGATGCCGGTCATGGCGAACCAGAACCGGCCCGGCCATGGCGCTGTCACGACGAAGCTCCCCTTGCGGACGCGCTGTACGGTCAGCACCACGAAGGACGACACGACATAGCCGATCAGGCAGGCCCAGAGCGGGCTCGGCCAGATTTCGAGCCCAAGCTTGACGATCGGCGGCACCACGCCGCGCAGCAACGCGCTGGCGAGCGGCAGCAGCAGGGCCCAGCTTCGCCAGTCGCCGAGATCGCGGGGGCGGGTGACGGTGATGATCACGGCGCCGGCGACCGCGATCACGAGGCCGGCGAATTGCAGCTGGTGGAGCGGCTCATGCAGGAGGACGACGGCGAGCGCGACCGCGAACAGCGGCGCCAGATTGCCGAGCGTCGAGGTGACGACCGGGCCCAGCGCACTGTTGGAGGCAAAGGTCAGCAGGGTCAGCATGGCC
This sequence comes from Bradyrhizobium sp. AUGA SZCCT0177, assembly GCF_018130125.1. Taxonomy (NCBI): domain Bacteria; kingdom Pseudomonadati; phylum Pseudomonadota; class Alphaproteobacteria; order Hyphomicrobiales; family Nitrobacteraceae; genus Bradyrhizobium; species Bradyrhizobium sp. AUGA SZCCT0177. The sequence goes on from NZ_JAFCMA010000023.1 coordinate 4,476, forward strand.
GGAAATACCAGCCCGATCGCGGCGAAGATCGGCAGGGCCCGCCAGACCACGGGCTCGCCGGCCAGCAGCAGGGGCGAGACCAGCAGGAACAACAGCGTGAACGAGGGCACGCTGATCGCGGCCCCGGACAGCGGCTCGACCGTCCGCAGCCCGAATTGCGCCGTCACGACGCCCGCACCCAGCAGGCTGGCCGAGGCGAAGGCGAACAGGATGGCTGGGGTCATGAGGTCCGTCTTGAGGCGGGCTTGCTCGAGCAGCCTTTGTGGCCTGTCCAAGCCGCCTTGCCAATCCGCCCCGGGCGTTTTAGCACTCCCGCGGAATTCACGGGCATTCGTCATGCCCGGCCTTGTGCCGGGCATCCACGTCTTCCCTGTTGGCGAAAGTTAGACGTGGATGGCCGGGACGAGCCCGGCCATGACGATTGGATGAGGAAACCCCATGGCGACCCATAAACTGCTGCTTCTCCCCGGCGACGGCATCGGCCCCGAAGTGATGGGGGAGGTGCAACGCCTGATCGACTGGCTCAACGCGCAAGGCATTGCCCGTTTCGAGACCGAGCAGGGGCTGGTCGGCGGTTCCGCCTATGACGCCAGCCAGCAGAGCATTACGGATGCGACCATGGCGTTGGCGACGGCGGCCGATGCCGTGATCTTCGGCGCGGTCGGCGGTCCGAAATGGGACGCCGTGCCCTATGACGTGCGGCCCGAGGCCGGCCTGTTGCGGCTGCGCAAGGATCTCGGCCTGTTCGCCAATCTGCGCCCGGCGGTGTGTTATCCGGCGCTGGCGGACGCCTCCAGCCTGAAGCGCGAGATCGTCGAAGGCCTCGACATCATGATCGTGCGCGAGCTGACCGGCGGCGTCTATTTCGGTGAGCCGAAGACCATCACCGATCTCGGCAACGGCCAGAAGCGTGCCGTCGACACCCAGGTCTATGACACCTACGAGATCGAGCGCATCGCCCGGGTCGCCTTCGATCTCGCGCGGAAACGCCGCAACAAGCTGACCTCGATGGAAAAGCGCAACGTCATGAAGTCAGGCGTGCTCTGGAACGAGGTGGTGACGCAGGTGCACGCCCGCGAATACAAGGACGTGACGCTGGAGCATCAGCTCGCCGATTCCGGCGGCATGAACCTGGTGAAGGCGCCCAAGGCGTTCGACGTCATCGTGACGGACAATCTGTTCGGCGACATGCTCTCCGATATCGCGGCGATGCTGACGGGCTCGCTCGGCATGCTGCCCTCGGCTTCGCTCGGCGAGGTCGACGCCAAGACCAAGAAGCGCCGCTCGCTGTTCGAGCCGGTGCATGGCTCGGCGCCCGATATTGCCGGAAAAGGCCTCGCCAATCCGATCGCGATGATTTCCTCGTTCGGCATGGCGCTGCGCTATTCGTTCGACATGGGCGCGCTTGCCGACAAGGTCGATGCGGCGATCGCCGCCGTGCTCGCCAGCGGCCTGCGCACCGCGGATATCAAGTCCGAGGGAACGACGGCGGCCAGCACCACGCAGATGGGCGATGCGATTTTGAAGGAATTGCAGAAGCTGCACGCGTAAGCCGAAGGACTCTCCACGTGGTCGTCCCGGCCTTGAGCCGGGACCCATAACCACCGTCGGTTATGATGGCGAAGAAAGCCGTCGAACAGCCTGTCTAGATCGATGGGCCGCGGCGTATGGGTCCCGGCTCAAGGCCGGGACGACACCGTTGGTTTAGCTCAATAGCTCAATACAGCGGGAAGCGCTGCGGATAGCCGCCCATGTCCGACGGCGGGTTGAGCGGTTGACGGTCGATCGGGCGATTGAGGTTCTCGCGCGCGAATGACGGGTAGCCGAGATCCGGCGGAAACGCGTAATCCTGGAATTTGCGGTCGCCCGGCAAGACTTCGGTGCCGGCGTCGAGCCAGGAGCGCGTCGTGACGTAGACGCGGGTGTTCGGGCCCTGCTGGTAGACCCGGTTGGGGCCACTGCGTCCGTAGTACGGGCGCCCGTCCTTGTCGTATTGAGCCCTGGACTGGGCGCTGGCTTCGGTCGTGCCGACCGCAACGAGGGCGGCTGCAGCAAGCATCACCACGAGCTTGCTCGCAGCAGGGAGTTTAGGGGTCATCGCATCCTCGTCATTCTCAGCCCGTTGGGGCCGATCGCCAAATCGGGTTGGCGTTCATTGTAGCTGCGGCAGGGTGGGCGTCACTAGGTCAATTGCGCCACACCGGACCACAATAATGCCGGCACTGGCGAAAAAGTTTCATGAAAACCAGTATCTTGGCGCGGTATGGCAATTAGAAGGCGCCGCGCAATTGCGGGTTGTCTCCGCCGGTCAGCCAATCCGCCGACAGGGCCGGCTCGGCTGATGTCGCGCAGTCCGCGCGCCTGAGTTCGGCGCGGGCGAACAATTCCGCCAGTTTCGGGTCGTTTCCGGTGCTCAGCAGGGTCAGCCGGTTCAGCATGCAGGAGATCGCGGCGCGGCGGGCCGGCAGACTGTCGCCCTGGCACGACCAGCCGGAGATGCGGAAATTGGAGTCGCTGACGCGCTTCATGAATCCGAGGCAGCCGCGGGGCGCCTCAGCGCCGCTGATCAGGCGCAGCAGGGTCACGGTGCCGAACTTGCTGTCGATCAGGCCCGCGGCTTCCAACTCGCGCAGGCCGCCCGGGTCCATTCGGGCGGCGATCTCCGCGATCGCGGGGCCGGCATGGCTGAGTTCGCCGCCCGGGCGATAGATCTCGAGTTCGGCGACCGGCTTTTTGTCGGCGCCGCGCCACCGGAAGACGTCCCGGCGGCCGCCCTGCGGATGCCGAAAAATCTCGTAAGCCTCTGTTTTGTCGTGCGGATCAAACTGGCTGACGGCAAGAGCGCGCGACGAGCGGTCGACCAGGCTCCAGGCGTCCTTCAATGAGGCTTCCTTCAATGAGGCTTCCCTGGTTGAGGGGGCCATCGCCGCGGCATCGGGCAATTGTTCCCACAGCGCCATGCCGCCCATGGCGAGCAGAGCCAGGGTCATTACATACGCAACCAGGCGAGCCAGCGTACCGCGGAGTTCGTCCGCAAAGCTGGCCAGCGCCGGATGGATTCTCGTCGTATAATGGGACTTGTAATGGGACTTGGCCGGTTCGGCCGAAAAGGACTGCATCAAACGCCCAAACGCAACGGTCAAACGTTCTTGCAAACGTTGTCTTGAGGGTGTTTCTCGCATAGAAGCGCTGCCTCTTCCCTTTCCGCCGCGGGCGGGGGGACGGCATTTTTCGTCGGAGAGTGAACGATGGGTTACAAAGTCGCGCTGGTCGGAGCGACCGGCAATGTCGGGCGGGAAATGCTCAACATTCTCGACGAACGCAAATTCCCCGCGGACGAGGTGGTGGCGTTGGCGTCACGCCGCAGCGTTGGCGTGGAAGTTTCGTATGGCGACCGTACCCTGAAGTGCAAAGCGCTCGAGCACTACGATTTCTCCGATATCGACATCTGCCTGATGTCGGCGGGCGGCGCGGTGTCGAAGGAATGGTCGCCCAAGATCGGCGCCGCCGGCGCTGTCGTGATCGACAATTCGTCGGCCTGGCGGATGGATCCGGACGTGCCGCTGATCGTGCCCGAAGTGAACGCCGACGCCGTGACCGGCTTCACCAAGAAGAACATCATCGCCAATCCGAACTGCTCGACCGCCCAGCTCGTGGTGGCGCTGAAGCCGCTGCACGACAAGGCCACCATCAAGCGCGTCGTGGTCGCGACCTATCAGTCGGTGTCGGGCGCCGGCAAGGATGCGATGGACGAATTGTTTTCGCAGACCAAGGCCGTCTACACCAACAGCGAACTGATCAACAAGAAATTCCCCAAGCGTATCGCCTTCAACGTCATCCCCGAGATCGACGTGTTCATGGAGGACGGCTACACCAAGGAAGAGTGGAAGATGATGATGGAGACCAAGAAGATTCTTGATCCCAAAATCAGGCTGACCGCGACGTGCGTGCGCGTGCCGGTGTTTGTCGGCCATTCCGAAGCGGTCAATATCGAATTCGAGAATCCGATCACCGCCGACGAAGCGCGCAACATCCTGCGCAACGCACCGGGTTGCCTTGTGATCGACAAGCATGAACCCGGCGGCTACGTCACGCCGTATGAAGCCGCCGGCGAAGACGCGACCTATATCAGCCGCATCCGCGAGGACGCGACCGTCGAGAACGGGCTGTCGCTATGGTGCGTTTCCGATAATCTGCGCAAGGGTGCGGCGCTGAACGCGGTGCAGATCGCCGAGTGCCTGATCAACCGCAAGCTGATCAGCGCCAAGAAGAAAGCAGCATAAAAGGCCGCGTAGCCTTTAGATGCTGCCCTGCATCTCGCTGACGGCGTGGAATTCCTTTGCCGCCGGATCGAGCACGAACAGGGAGCCTTCCGCGACGCCGAAATAGGCGCCGTGCAAACTCATCTCGCCGCGTTCGACCAAGGTGCGGACGAACGGAAACGTCATTAGATTCTCGAGGCTGCGAAACACCGCCGCCTTCTCGATCCGCACCGTAAACTCCTGCATCGACTCGCGGTCACGCTGCTCGACGACTTCACCCGGCTTGATGAACATCTGCATCCATCGCCCGATGAAATCGCCGGGCGACAGGGGTTCGATTTTGTCGATGAAGGCGCGGATGCCGCCACATTGCGCATGGCCGAGCACCACGACGTGCTTGATGCGCAAAACATTTACCGCGTATTCCAGCGCCGCGGATACGCCGTGGGCGCCGCCGTCGGGCTGATAGACCGGCACCAGATTGGCCACGTTGCGGACCACGAACAGTTCGCCCGGGCCGGCGTCGAAAATGACCTCCGGCGAAACGCGGGAATCGCAGCAGCCGATCACCATCACCGCGGGCGACTGGCCACGCTCGGACAGTTCCCGGTAGCGTGACTGTTCTGTAGGCAGTCGCTGCGAGGTGAAGGTCCGGTAGCCGTCGAGCAGATGTTGCGGAAATGCGGTCATGGCCCTTGCCTAACCATAGACCGATGACAGGAACAAGGCTTTCGGCCGGCTGTTTGAAATGATATCGCGTGGGGTGCAAAAAGCCCCCGGGGAAACCAGCCCATGATCCGTCCGCGCCGCAGCCTGTTGTTCATGCCGGGATCGAACGCGCGGGCGCTGGAAAAAGCGCCCAATCTTCCCGCCGACGGCATCATCCTCGACCTCGAGGATTCGGTGGCGCCGGACGCCAAGGCGCTCGCCCGTGACCAGATCGCCAAGGCGATCGCGGCCGGCGGGTTCGGCAAGCGCGAGGTGCTGATCCGGGTCAACAGCCTGGATACGCCGTGGTGGATCGACGACGTCACCATGGCCGGCAAGGCGCGGCCGGACGGCATCCTGGTTCCCAAGATTTCCAGCGTCGCGGATCTCAACGCCATCGCCAATCGGCTGAGCGATATCAACGCCGACACTTCCATTCGGGTCTGGGCCATGCTCGAAACCGCGCGCGGGGTGCTGGACGCGGACAAGATCGCCGCGGCCTCGAAGGATTCGGAAACGCGGCTCGCAGGCTTCGTTTTCGGGCCGAACGACATTTCGCGGGAGACGCGGATCCGCATGCAGCCGGGCCGCGCCGCGATGATCCCGATGATCACGCATTGCATCCTGGCGACGCGCGCGCATGGTCTCGAGATCCTCGATGGGCCCTACGGCGATATTGCTAACGTCGATGGCTTTGCCGTCGAATGCGCGCAGGGCCGCGATCTCGGGTTCGACGGCAAGACGCTGATCCATCCGAGCCACATCGAAGCCTGCAACGCGATCTTCACGCCGCCGGCGGAGGAAGTCGCGGCAGCGCGCAAGATCATCGCGGCGTTCCAGCAGCCCGAGAACGCTTCGCGCGGCGCGATCCAGCTCGACGGCCGCATGGTGGAACGGCTGCACGCCGACATGGCCAAGCGGACGATTGCGATTGCGGATGCGATCGCGGCGATGGCGAGCTAGCGCGTCTACACGTTGGCCCGTTCGCCGAGCCCGTCGATGGTGTGGGCGTTGGCGCAATAGTCCGCGTAATGCGCGGCGGCGGTGCCCGCGACGAGTTCACGGCCGCATTGGCGCTTGTGATTGCACAGGGAGCAGACGCGCTCCATGTCACGCAGCACCAGAGGCTCGGTGCGGGCCAGATCGACCTCGTTGATGCCGAGCGCCCCGAGCATTTTCGGCAGCTGATTGGCGGCATGCGGCCCTCGCCGGACCAGCGTCTCCAGATCGGCGGAAGAAACCCGCAGATCGCTGGCGATCTGGCCGAAATTGACGGCGTCCATGTCGCGCATTTCCCTCAACGCGCGCCGGTGCTTCAGCCAGTCGCCGAAGGTGTCGATCACGCGATTGACGATGGCGTGTGGCTTGGTCTGAACATTCATGGGGCGCTCCCTTGGTGGCGATGCCTGCCAAAGAGAACCGCAAACGGAAGCGCGCGTCATTGCGCTGGATCAAACGATTGAGAGGTTTCGGTGAAGCGGTGTTAAGCCCCGAACCGCTCCGCCGCCCAGGCGTAGAGGCTGCCGGGAATGGGCTTCTGGCCGCCGCGGCCTTTCGGCGAGATGTGCAGCCCGATGATATGGGGATCGGCGAGCAGCGCTGAAAAATCCGACGGCTCGAAAAAGTGCTTCGGCTCGGCGTGGACCGCATAGAATGATTGCTTCGGCAGTGCGTGCTGCAATTCGTTCGATCGGCGCGCGAGCGCGGTGAGCGCGGCCGGTCCAAAGATCGCCACGCGAATGTCCGAGAGACGGTTCGTTCCGCCGCGCAGCCGCCGCAGCATGAAGGTCAGGCGATGGCGCAGCGCCAGCCAGTCCGGCGTCAGTTCGTCCTGCTTCATCAGATTTTCGAACGCCGTGACGATGGCGTCGTCCGGCGGCAGATATAAAACCGAATTGCCGAGCTGGCGCGGCCGCTCCCAGGCGAAATAGGGTTTTGCAGGATCGATCTCGACCGGCTTCAGCAGCAGGACATCCGCGTCGAGCCAAAGCCCGGCCTTCTCCGCCATCAGCCGCATGCGGAAGAAATCGCTGAACTGCAGGATGGTCCAGTCGCGCCAGCTGCCGTCCGGCTCTGGCGGGCGCAGCCGTTCGGAAAAGGAATGCGGCAGGATCGCTTCGGCCGCGGCGTTGCCGACGCCATCGGGCAGGCCGGCAAGCGGGTCGAAACTGTAAACGGTGACCTTGTGGCCCGCTGCGACCTGCGATCGCAGGCAGGTCAGCCGGAGCGCATCGAGCGGGCCATGCCAGAAGGTGACGACGTCAGGCCGCATCGGCGTCGCCTCACTATTGTCGAGCGAGGGCGGCGACCCGCGATCAGGCCCAGGCGCGCTCTTTTGTGGCCTTGGCCTCGTAGGTATCGATGGAAGCCTTTTTCTCCATCGTCAGGCCAATGTCGTCCAGACCGTTGAGCAGGCAATGCTTGCGGAACGGGTCGATCTCGAACTTCACGGTGCCACCGTCGGGGCCGCGGATTTCCTGGGCCGCGAGATCGATGGTCAGCGTCGCGTTGGCGCCGCGTTCGGCGTCGTCGAACAGTTTGTCGAGATCGTCCTGGGTGACGCGGATCGGCAGGATGCCGTTCTTGAAGCAGTTGTTGTAGAAGATGTCGCCGAACGAGGTCGAGATCACGCAGCGGATCCCGAAATCCAACAGCGCCCACGGCGCGTGCTCGCGGCTCGAGCCGCAGCCGAAATTGTCGCCGGCGACCAGCACCTTGGAATTGCGGTAGGCCGGCTTGTTGAGGATGAAGTCCGGATTCTCGCTGCCGTCATCCTTGTAGCGCTGTTCGGAGAACAGGCCCTTGCCAAGGCCGGTACGCTTGATGGTCTTCAGATACTGCTTCGGAATGATCATGTCGGTGTCGACATTGATGATCTTCAGGGGCGCGGCGACGCCTTCCAGTGTGGTGAACTTGTCCATCGAACGTACTTCCCGGCTGAAATGAGGGGATAAGCCGCCAATTTATCGCGAAATCGCCCCCGGCAAAAGGCCAATTTGCGCAATCCTACCCCGCTCTTACGCTTCTTGGGCTTCAATTGCCTCCATATCGGCGTCCGACAGACCGAAATGGTGGCCGATTTCGTGAATCAGCACGTGCCGGACGATATAGCCCAGCGTTTCCTCATGTTCGGCCCAGTAATCCAGGATCGGCCGCCGGTAGAGCCAGATCATGTTCGGCAGGCGGGCGACGTCGTTATTGCTTTGGTGCGGCAGGCCGACGCCCTGGAACAGGCCGAGCAGGTCGAACTCGGTTTGCGCCTGCATTTCGTCGAGGACCTCGTCGGTGGGGAAATCGTCGACGCGGATGATCACGCCCTCGCACAGGGTTCGAAAGCCCTTTGGCAGGCGCTCGAAAACCTCATGCGCCATGGCTTCCATTTCGGCGAGCGACGGTGCTTTTGCTTCCTTCCACATCGCGCCTGTTTAGCGCGTGTTCCAACGACGCGCCTACTCATTTTGTGCGCCTACTGATTTTGAATCCCATCGCCCGGTTGACCTTGGCGCTGCAATCGGAGACCGTACCGCCCGATAACAGGCTTTGGGTGGGCGGAATGAAGCGGATTGCGGCGGCGGCGGTAGTGGCGATTTTGACCGGATTCTTGTTGCCGGATGGCGGCGCACGGGCTCAGACGGCACCGTCAGCGATGCGCACCGCACAGATGCCGAAGCCGGCTGTCACCGACGCGTCCGCACAACGCCGGCGGCCGCTCCGCCGCGTGCCGATCTACCGGCAGGAGCAGTGGGAGCCGGATGTCTATCCGCGCTATAATCCGGGGCCGAATGCGGTACGCAGTTGCACTGCGACCTATGTGCAGGAATACCGGCCGAGCGGCACTGTCATCACGCCGCGCATGAACTGCTACTGGCGGCCCGGCTAGCGCCCGCGCACGGCGCCGATCAATCCTGCGCAAACCACAATCGCTGACGCCGCATAATTGAGAATGGCCATCGCCGCTCGCTTGCAAGGCCAACGCTGTGTCGCCCGATGCCTTGTCCGCAAAGATCGCCGGTGCTGCGATCGCCACGCGCGATATCGAAGCGTTCATGTTTGAAATCATGACCGTCTCATGAATGCGGAGTGTCTGCAGAAGATGCGGTAGTAATCTGCGCCGGTTTGACGCGCCGCTGTAATTAATCGGAACCGATGTACACGCTCCTTGTTCATCTTCGTGGCGCAGTCATTCAGTTCGCATTCACGTCCTCAGCTTCAAGCTGTGAACTGCGTCGCGGCGTAGCGGCCGCTTGTCGAGCACCGCTCGCCACGAACGTGACATCCTGAAGACCAAGGAGACTTACATATGCAGGTGATGAAAGTTCTGGGGCTTGCCGCCGTTGGCGCCATGCTCGTTATAGCCGCTCCAACCGAGCGCGCTAACGCGTTGTCGCTGAGCAACCCTGGCGCTGCTGCCGCCGTTCAGGAGGATGTCAGGCCTGAGACGACGGAGGCGGGATGGCGGCATCGCCATCATCGTTGGCATCGTCATCACCACCACCGTCGGCATCATCATCATCGTCACCATCATCGCCGCTGGTGATCGCGAATTTGCGTTTGTGAAGTGAGCAGGCCCGTTCATCGCGGGCCTGTTTTCACTTCAAGGTTACTGCCACGAAACGGACGCGATTGCTGCCTGTTATTTGATGATCCTGAATCAGAAGAGGTAGATCGTCATGAAGACTTTGATCGGAGCAGCTGCTGTCGCGGGCGCTCTGGTGTTTGCCGGCCCGGCGGCGGTCAATTCGGCAGCCGCGGCATCGCCGCAAATGAAGCAACAAATCGCCGGCACATCAGGTGCGACCGACTTCAGCGCGCAACGCTATTACGGGCGCCATTATGGTTACGGCTATTATCGGCCGTGTGCTCGCCCATACTACCGGCCGTATTACGGACCCCGCTACTACGCGCGGCCCTCTTACTACCGGCCATACCCCTATTACGCACCGGCGCCGTTCACGTTCGGCTTCGGCTTCGGTCCGTATTGGTAACGGGCGAGGCCATCGCGCTCCGTAGGATGGGCAAAGCCACCGGGTCGCGCGAATGCGCGCCCGATGATAAACTCCGCGTGCCCACCACTAAGAATAGATGGTGGGCACGGCGCTTGCGCGCCTTTGCCAACCCTACGGTGTGATAGCGATCAGGCGGCGCGAATGAGATCGAGGAAAGTGTTGACGTCGGCGCGCAGCTTCTCCGACTGATGGCTGAGGTCGTCAGCCGCCGTCAGCACTTCCGACGCCGCGGCGCCGGTCTCGTTGGCGGCGTCGTTGACGCTGCCGACGTTCGAAGATACCTCGGTCGTTCCCTTCGAAACTTCCTGGATGTTCTGCGCAATGTCGCGGGTGGCGGCGCTCTGCTGCTCGACCGCGGCAGCGATCGCCGTGGCGATTTCGTTCATCTGGGCGATCGTCGTCCCGATCGTCTTGATGGCCGTCACGGCGTTGCCGGTCTCCTGCTGGATCGCGGCGATCTGGGCTGAAATATCCTCGGTCGCCTTGGCGGTCTGGGTGGCAAGCGCCTTCACCTCGGTGGCGACGACGGCAAAGCCCTTGCCGGACTCGCCGGCGCGCGCCGCTTCGATCGTGGCGTTGAGGGCCAGCAGGTTGGTCTGCGATGCGATGTTCTGGATCAGCGAAATGACTTCGCCGATTTTCTGTGCCGCTTCGGCCAGGCCCTCGACGGTCTTGTTGGTGCGGTCGGTCTCGGCGACCGCAAGGTTGGCGGTCTGGGACGCCTGCGCCACCTGGCGCGAGATTTCGCTGATCGAGGCATGCAGTTCCTCGGTCGCCACGGCAACCGTCTGCACGTTCGCGGAGGCGACGTCGGAGGCGTTGGCGACAGCGGTGGCCTGCCGGCTGGTTTCCTCCGCCGTTGCCGTCATGCTGCCGGCGGTGGCGTGCATCTCGGCCGACGCCGCGGTCAGCGTTTGCAGGGCTTCCGAGACCTGGACATCGAAGGTTGCGATGTAGCCTTCGATGGCGCGCTGCCGGGCTTCCTTGCGGACCTGCTCCTCGCGCTGCTCGGCTTCGAGCCGGCGCGCCGTCGTCGCGTTCTCCTTGAAGACGGTGAGCGACTTGGCGAGACCGCCGACCTCGTCGGTCCGGCCGGCGCCGACGATCGAAATATCGAGATCGCCTCCGGCAAGCTTGGTCATTTCAAGCGTCATGCGCCGCAATGGCTGGGCAATCTGGCCGAACGCGATCCAGCCGAGGATGGCAAAGGCCAGCAGCAGGCCGACAATCGCCCCGACCACGAGCAAAAGACGGGTGTAATCGGCGCTGGCGACGCTCGCGTCGCGCGCGGCGCGCATGGCGTCCGTATTGATGGTGATGAGTTGCCCCACCGCCGCGATCGCGGTCTGGCGATGCTTGGCCGCGACGTTGCGCGAATAGGCGAAGGCCTCTTCCATCTTGCCCGCGGCCGCCAGTTCGAAGACCTTGGCGCTGGCGACCCGGCGGTCCTTGACCGCGGTTCGCATTGTGTCGATCAGCTGGCGCTGCTCGGGAGCAGTGGTGACGGTCGCCAGACGATCGATCGCGTCCAGCGTGGCATCGGTGGCCTTGCCATAGGACTCGACGTTCTGACTGATCGCCTTGCCGTCGGTGCCGGAGAGGATGACGTTCTTCTCGCTCACCGCGGCGCTGTTGAAGTGGCTCTCGGCCTGCAGGCTGTACTGCACCCGCATTGCGTTGCCGTCGACGAGGCTCGCCGCCGTCGCGGACAGGTTGCTCAGCGCCATCGAGGCCTGCACGACGATCCCGACTGCCACAAGGGCGACGATCGCGGCAGGCACCGCGATCTTGGCAATAATGGGCAGGTTTTGAAATCTGGCGATCATTTCTGGATCTCTCTGGAGTGAAACTTGCTGCTGCCCGAACCGCTGCGACCGGCCTGAGAACCGCGCCCGTGCCGGCACGGCGCCACGCCGGATCAAGCCCTCGACTTGAGGGGATCCGAAGCCAGCTATCGATTTTCTGATTGGTTAAGGGTCAGTTTACCAGCGGGCCGTTAGCAAAGTGTTGACGCTGTCAGGAACGAGTCCCTCCAACGGAGGTCCTGGTCAGGGGCGTGGCAGCTCAGCCCTGCTTCAAACGCTGTTCAAATCCCCCGTTCGAATCCTTTGGCCAGCAACGCGATGCCGTCCGCGCCGGCTTTGCGGTCCTTGGAGATTTCCAGATAGTCCGGCTAGTCTGCAAAGGCCCGGAACGCGGCCTCGTCGGGAAACGACATCAGCACCAGCTTGTCGCGATCCCATGCGCCACTTCCGATACTGGTGAGGTTGAGTTGAAACAAAACAGGCGCCCGCTGGGGCGCCTGTTTTTTGAATAGCGTGATGAGCGCGAAGGGGCTCAATCCCAGTCCTTGCCCTTCCAGGGCTTGATCTTCCACGGGGTGAGCGACTCCAACCGCCATTGCTGCCAGTGTTCCGGCGGCCAGTTACTGAGGCGCCTTGTGTCTTTCGGCGCGACGGGGACGAGATCGACTATGCGCGAGACGTTGCGCCGGCTCTGGCGCGTCGCCTCGCTGATCATATCGACATATTCTGGTTTATCGGCCACGTCCGGCTCCTCGCGATGATCATTCCCGTAAGCAGCCAGTCTGCGCCCCGCGCCTTAACGAGGCCTTGCCAGAACGCCTCGATGTTGAGGCAACGCGCGTTAACGCCACTCCCTGATATCAACAAAATGCCCGGCGATCGCTGCCGCGGCCGCCATCGCCGGCGACACCAGATGGGTGCGGCCTTTGAAGCCCTGCCGGCCCTCGAAATTGCGGTTCGAGGTCGAGGCGCAGCGCTCTTCCGGCGACAGCTTGTCGGGGTTCATGGCCAGACACATCGAGCAGCCCGGCTCGCGCCATTCGAAGCCGGCCTTGATGAAGATCTTGTCGAGGCCTTCGGCTTCCGCCTGTTCCTTTACGATGCCCGAGCCCGGCACGATCATCGCGCTGACGTGGCCGTTGACGGTCTTGCCTTCGGCGACTTTCGCCGCCGCGCGCAAATCCTCGATACGGCCGTTGGTGCAGGAGCCGATGAACACGCGGTCGAGCTTGATGTCGGTGATCTTGGTTCCCGCGGTCAGGCCCATATATTTCAACGCGCGATGTTTTGAGAGCCGCTTGGCTTCATCGGCGATCTGGTCGGGGTCCGGCACCATGCCCGTGATCGACACCACGTCCTCGGGCGAGGTGCCCCAGGTCACGATTGGCGGCAGCTTGGCCGCATCCAGCCGGATCTCGTGGTCGAAATGCGCGCCTTCATCGGAGCGCAGCGTGTCCCAGTAGCGCATCGCGGCGTCCCACGCCTCGCCCTTCGGCGACATCGGACGGCCCTTGAGGAATTCGAACGCCTTTTCATCCGGCGCAATCAGGCCGGCGCGGGCGCCGCCTTCGATCGACATGTTGCAGACCGTCATGCGGCCTTCCATCGTCAGCGCGCGGATCGCATCGCCGGCATATTCCAGCACATAGCCGGTGCCGCCGGCGGTGCCGATCTCGCCGATGATGGCCAGGATGATGTCCTTGCCGGTGACGCCGTCGGGCAATTTGCCGTCGACCACCGCGCGCATGTTTTTTGCTTTTTTCTGGATCAGCGTCTGGGTTGCGAGAACATGTTCCACCTCCGACGTGCCGATGCCGTGGGCCAGCGCGCCGAACGCGCCATGGGTGGAGGTGTGGCTGTCGCCGCAGACGATGGTGGTGCCGGGCAGCGTAAAGCCCTGCTCGGGACCGATCACGTGCACGATGCCCTGGCGCTTGTCGAATTCGTTGAAATACGTGATGCCGAATTCCTTGGCGTTGTCGGCCATCACCTTCATCTGTTCGATGCTCTCCGGATCGGGATTCGGCTTCGAACGGTCGGTGGTCGGGATGTTGTGGTCGACCACGGCCAGCGTCTTCTCCGGCGCGCGCACCTTGCGGCCGGTCATGCGCAGGCCTTCGAACGCCTGCGGCGAGGTCACCTCGTGCACCAGATGGCGGTCGATATAGAGCAGGCAGGTGCCGTCATCGGCTTCGTGCACCAGATGGTCGTTCCAGATTTTGTCGTACAGCGTGGTGGGCTTTGACATGAGCGTAAGCTCCAAAAATGATTCTGTGTGAGCGGTCAGCGCGGTTATCAGCGCAAGCAACGGGCAGTCAGCGCGGCATCAAAGGCCGCAGCTAAGCTCTGACGTCGCCGAGGTCGCAAAGCGTCCGAAGAAACGGCCGGGCAGGCGCGAACGGTCGTCGATCACGAAGGGATCGATGCGCCGGCCTGCAAAGCTGGTTTGATCTGGAACCATTCTAGCCTCATAGCACATGAGGTATCTAAGCGCGATATGCGTTTATATCCACCGTCATTGCGAGCCGTTGCAATGACGAAAGGCCCAACAAAAAAAGCGCGGGGCAAAACCCCGCGCTTTTGGTCACATCCCCCTGCAGGAGACGAATTACTCGCCGACGGCGGTCGCGCGCTCGGTCTTCTCGACGATGCGGGCCGACTTGCCGCGCAGTTGGCGCAGGTAATACAGCTTGGCGCGACGCACCTTGCCGCGGCGCACCACCTTGATCGAGTCGATCATCGGCGACATCACCGGGAAGACGCGTTCCACGCCTTCGCCGTAGGAAATCTTGCGGACGGTGAAGCTCTCATTGAGCCCGCCGCCGGACCGGCCGATGCAAACGCCTTCATAGGCCTGCACGCGGGTGCGCTCGCCTTCGACCACCTTGACGTTGACGATCACGGTGTCGCCGGGGCCGAACTCGGGGATCGACTTGGTCGCGGCCAATTTGTCGAATTGCTCTTTTTCGAGCTGTTGAATGATGTTCATTGAAATCTCCATCGGCGGCGCGCCCAGCCAGTCCAGCGCGGGCTGCGCGAACGTCCATCTATCCTGCTGTATGCTGCGGATTTGGCGCCCGTATAAGGCATCAAAGCGCGCTTGTCACCCGTCTGTCGTGCTTTTTGGGCGTTTTTGGCGGGTCTTAATCGCCCACAAATCCGGCCGCCGCGCCCTGGTCAGGGCTTCAGCCTCGGCCTGACGCCAGGCGGCGACCTTGGCATGGTCGCCGGAAGTGAGGATTTCCGGGATCGTCCGGCCCTCGAACTCCTGCGGGCGGGTATATTGAGGGTATTCCAGTAGTCCCTCGGAAAAGCTCTCCTCGGTCCCCGAGGCCTGTTTTCCCATCACCCCCGGCAAAAGCCGCACACAGGCGTCGACCAGCACCATGGCGGCGACTTCACCGCCGGACAGCACGTAATCGCCGATCGAGACCTCATCGAGCCCGCGGGCCGCAATGACCCGCTCGTCGATGCCCTCGAACCGGCCGCAGACGATCAGCGGCCCTGGGCCAGCGGCGAGCTCGATGACCCGGGACTGGGTCAATGGCCGACCTCGGGGGCTCATCAGGAGGCGCGGACGAGACTGGCTGGTATCCGCAGCATCGATGGCGGCGGCCAACACGTCGGCGCGCAGCACCATGCCGGGCCCGCCGCCAGCCGGCGTGTCGTCAACGCTGCGGTGGCGGTCGGTGGCCGATGCCCTGATGTCGCGGGCTTCCAGCGCCCACAGCCCGGAAGCCAGCGCCTTGCCCGCCAGGCTAACGCCGAGCGGGCCCGGAAACATGTCCGGGAATAGCGTGAGGATGGTGGCGCGCCAGGGACTTTCAGAACAGGTCATTCAAAACCCATCACGTAAGCGTCGGAACGTCGTCGCCTTCAATTTCCTTGGGCAGTTCTATCACGACGCGGCCGGCCGCAAGGTCGACCGTCGGCACCACGGCATTGGTGAACGGCAGCAGCATCGTCGGGCCCTGCGGTGGTGCGATCTCGATGATGTCGCCGGCGCCAAAATTATGGATCGCGGTGACGCGGCCGAGCGGTTCGTTCGCGGCATTGACCGCGGCGAGCCCGATCAGATCGGCGTGGTAATATTCGTCGTGGTCGGTCTCAGGCAGCTTGTCGCGCGCGATATAGAGCTCGATGCCGTTGAGGCGTTCGGCGTCCTCGCGGGTGGCGACGCCTTTGATCGTGGCGACCAGATGATCTTTCGCCTCACGGGCATGCGTCACCTCGAACTGGCGCGCGCCGTCCTTGGTCGTCAGCGGGCCGTAATCCCTTACGGCCAGCGGGTCTTCGGTAAACGTCCACAGTTTCACCGCGCCGCGCACGCCATGCGCGGCGCCGATCCGGGCGACACAAATCGGTGCTGCCACCGCCCCGCGCCGCTAACGCTTATGACTTCGCGGCGGCTTCGGCAGCGGCCTTGCGCTCCTTGCGCGGCACGGCCTTTTCCGGGTTGTTGCGCGCGGCACGCTTCACGACACCGGCGGCATCGAGGAAGCGGGTGACGCGGTCGGACGGCTGCGCGCCCTTGGCGAGCCAGGACTTGACCTTGTCCATGTCGAGCTTCAGGCGGGCTTCGTTGTCCTTCGGCAGCAGCGGATTGAAATGGCCGAGACGCTCGATGAAGCGGCCGTCGCGGGGAAAGCGCGAGTCGGCGACGACGACGTGATAGACCGGGCGCTTCTTGGTGCCTGCGCGAGCGAGGCGGATAACGACTGACATTGTATTCTCCGTAAGTTTGGTTTGATGTGATGAGAGTGAATTGATCGCGATTATTTCTTCTTGCCGGGGAATCCGCCGAGGCCCGGCAGCGTCGGCTTGCCGCTGAGGCCCGTGAGCCCGGGCAAATTCGGCAGGCCCTGACGCAAGCCCACCGGAATATCCTTCGGCAGCGCGGGCATGCCGCCGGGCCCGGCGCCACCTGGCATCTTCTCCGCCAGCGCCTTCATCTGTTCGGCCGACGGCATGCCGCCGCCGCCAAAGCCCATCGCCTGCGCGATGCCGGCCATCGGGCCGCGCTTGCCCGAACCCATCGCCTTCATCATGTCGGCCATGTTCCGGTGCATCTTCAGGAGCTTGTTGACTTCCTCGACCTTGACGCCGGCGCCGGCCGCGATGCGCTTCTTGCGGCTGGCTTTGAGCACGTCGGGGCTCTTGCGTTCCTGCCGCGTCATCGAATCGATCACCGCGACCTGGCGCTTGATGATCTTGTCGTCGATCCCGGCGTTGGCGATCTGGTTTTTCATCTTGGCGATGCCGGGCATCATGCCCATCAGCCCGCTGATGCCGCCCATGTTCGCCATCTGCAGCAATTGCTCGCGCATGTCGGCCAGGTCGAACTGACCCTTGCGCATTTTCTCGGCGACGCGCGCCGCCTTTTCGGCGTCGATATTCGCCGCCGCTTTTTCGACCAGCGACACCACGTCGCCCATGCCGAGGATGCGGCCGGCGATACGGCTGGGGTGGAAATCTTCCAGCGCGTCGGTTTTTTCGCCGGTGCCGATCAGCTTGATCGGTTTTCCCGTGACCGCGCGCATCGACAGCGCGGCGCCGCCGCGGCCGTCACCATCCACCCGTGTCAGCACGATGCCGGTCAGGCCGACGCGTTGGTCGAAGGCGCGCGCGAGGTTGACCGCGTCCTGGCCGGTCAGGGAATCCGCGACCAGCAGCACTTCATGCGGGCTGGCGACGGTTTTGATTTCCGCCGCTTCCGACATCATCTCTTCGTCGAGCGTGGTGCGGCCGGCGGTGTCGAGCAGCACCACGTCGTAGCCGCCGAGCTTGGCGGCTTCCAGCGCGCGTTTTGCAATTTGCGCCGGCTTCTGGCCGGCGACAATGGGCAGCGTGGGAATGTCGAGATCGCGCCCGAGCACTGCGAGCTGTTCCATCGCCGCGGGGCGATAGATGTCGAGCGAGGCCATCAACACCTTGCGCTTGTCGCGCTGGGTCATGCGGCGGGCGAGTTTTGCTGTCGTGGTGGTTTTGCCGGAGCCTTGCAGGCCGACCATCATGATCGCGACCGGCGGCACTGCATTGAGGTCGATGGTCTGGCCGTCGGCGCCAAGCGTGGCGACCAGTTCGTCATGGACGATCTTGACCACCATCTGGCCGGGTGTGACCGACTTGACGACGGTGGCGCCGATGGCCTGCTCGCGTACGCGGTCGATAAAGCTTCTGACGACGTCGAGCGAGACGTCGGCCTCGAGCAGCGCGCGGCGCACCTCGCGCATCGCGGCATCGACGTCCTTTTCGGACAGCGCACCGCGGCCCGTCAGCCGATCGAGTATCCCACCAAGCTTTTCCGACAGATTGTCGAACAATGCCGTTATCCTCTGTCCTGCCTCAGGACGAATTTCCAAACACGATTACGCCCGAGGGCGCATCGCGCTGTCGGGCGTTGGCCTCCGGTCTCTAGGGCCGGGCGGCGGGTCGAAAAGAACGTCTTTCCGAGAAGTGCCGGGGTTAAACGCCCGGAAGCCATCAAAGTCAAGGGGAAACTAGGACGAAATGCCCTGGTGTCTCGGACTTAAAGCATTGAAGTAGCTATATTTTGTGTCGAAATGACGAGCCGGTGAGCGTTCTCTCCGTCGCGGGTTCCAACTTCGTCCGCGAACGCCATATAACGCCCCGTACCCGTTGTCCCTTGCCGCCCTATGTGATCGCGCCCGTGCCCATCACCCGCCGCCGTGTCTTTGCAGTGCTCGCCGGTCTCGGTCTGGCCGTCGGTGCGCCGTCTGTCTGGATGTCCCGCATGAAAACCTATGACGGCCCTGCTTCCGATCATTTCGACGGCCTGACCTTCTTCGATCCGGATGGTTCGCCGCCGAAATCATTGGCCGAGGTGCTGCGCTGGCAGTTCGGCGGCGGCCGGCAGCGCGCGAGCTGGCCGGATTGGGTGCCAAGTGCGCACGCCGATACGCCGCCGCCGCGCGTTGATGGCAACAAGGTACGGTTGTCGTTCGTCGGCCATGCGAGCTGGCTGATCCAGACTGGAGGCCTCAACATCCTGATCGATCCGGTGTGGTCGATGCGGGCCTCGCCGTTCAGCTGGGCCGGGCCGAAGCGCCACAACGATCCCGGCATTGCGTTCGACGCCCTGCCGAAGATCGATGTCGTGCTGGTGTCGCACGGCCATTACGACCATCTCGATCTGGCGACGCTGTCGAGGCTTGCGAAAACGTTTTCGCCGCGCGTGATCACGCCGCTCGGCAATGACGTCACCATGCGCGACGCGGATTCGGCGATCAAAGTCGAAGCGTTCGACTGGAAGGATCGCGTCGAACTCGGCAACGGCATCGCCGTGACGCTGGTGTCGACGCGTCATTGGTCGGCGCGCGGGCTGTTCGACCGCAACAAGGCGCTGTGGGCGAGTTTTGTGCTGGAGACGCCCGTTGGCAAACTCTACATCGTCTGCGATTCCGGCTACGGCGACGGCAAGCATTTTCGCCGGGTCGCCGAAGCACATGGCCCGCTGCGGCTGGCGATCCTGCCGATCGGCGCCTATGAGCCACGCTGGTTCATGCGCGACCAGCACATGAACCCGTCGGACGCTGTGAAGGCGCTGGCCGATTGCGGGGCGCAAACGGCACTGGCGCATCATCATGGCACGTTCCAGCTCACCGACGAGGCGATCGACGCGCCAGTGGTCGCGCTCGGCGAAGCGCTGGACGAAGCGAAGATTCCGCGCGAGCGGTTTGCGACGTTGAAGCCCGGGCAGGTATTCGAGGTCTAACGTCTTGTCGTCCCTGCGAACGCAGGGACCCATAACCACAACATGACGTGATTATGTCGAGCTGTGGCTCCAGCCTTTTTCAATAATTGGCAGCGGTGGCTATGGGTCCCTGCGTTCGCAGGGACGACATCCCATTTACTGCGCGGCCTTGATCGCCCAGGACACGCTCACCGAAACCGACAGCGTCTCTTCGCCTTGCGCCACCGGCGCGCCGGCGGCCATCGGCGCTGCCATCTTGCCGCGAAACACCGGCGCGGATGCGCCTTCCTCGGAAATGCTGATCGGTTCGCCGAGCGTGACGCCGGCAGCCTTTGCATAGATATCGGCCTTGCGGCGCGCGTCCGCGATCGCCTTCTCGCGGGCCTCGTCCAGATGCTTGGACGGCTGCGTTACGATGAAATTGATGCCGCCGATCTCGTTGGCGCCGGCGCCGACCAGCACATCGATCAAGCTTGCGACCTTGGTCACGTCGCGGATCTTGATCGTGACGCGGTTGCTGGCGCGGAACCCAACGACGCCTGGCCGCTCCACGGTTTTGGACGAGGTCGCATACTGTGGCTGCAGCGACAGCCGCGAGGTCTGGTAATCCTTTTCGTCGATCCCGGCGCCTTTCAGCGCCAGCAGCACCTTGCCCATCGCGGCATTGTTGGCGTCCGACGCCTCGCGCGCGGTCTTGGCGTCAGTGGTAACGCCGCCATCGATCTGCGCCTGATCCGGCGGCACCGACACATTGGCTTCGCCGGTCACGGAGATGGCGGGCGGCGGCACCGTCTGGGCCAGTGCGGGCGTGGCCAGCAGCACGGCTGCGGCGATAACAAACGCGAGCGGATGCTTCATGTCTCTCACTTCAGCGGCACATAGACGTTGATCACCAGCTTGTCCTCTGCGGTTTTCAAGGGATCGGTGATGTATTCCTCGACAAAGGTGTCCTTGGCTTCAAGTTTCTTGTCGTCGAGGTGATTGGTGATCGCCTCATAGGTGTTGTCCATGTTGTCGTAGGAACCGCGATGGACAAACTTCAGGGCTTTGCCCTCGGGCGATTTTCCGATGCTCATGTCCTTGGTCAGGTTCTTCGGCTCCTGGTCGACTGGAATTTCAGCCAGGAACGTAAAGCCGCTATCGTCGGTCGAGGTGTAGACGATCATCGAATTGCCCGCTGCCTTGATGCCCTGCTTGTCGAGCAGCGCGTTCAGCGCCTTGAACGAATCGATCAGGGTGTCGAACGCCGAGTCCCAATTGGCGGTGCCCTTCATGACCACCACCTTCCTGGGCTCCAGCGTGAACTGCTCACCGAAGGGATCGGCGGTCTGAACGGCCGCAGGGGGCGTGGCCGGCGTCTGGGCGGCCGCGGGTGGCGGTGAGGGGGCAACGGACGGGCTTGCCACCGGCGCGGGGGAGGTTCCCGGTGCCGGGATCGCGGATGCCGCCGGTGAAGGCGTCTCCGCCGGGGCAGGGGAAGCAGAAACGGCGGGCGCCGGTGCCGCGGAGGGGCTGGCAGCTGGCGAGGCGGCTGGTGCCGGCGCTTGCGCGAACGCAGGGCCGCCCACCGCGATTGCTACCATCGGGATCAGCGCGGCCATGGCCGAGCGGAAACGGCTGATACGGTTCATTTTAGGCATTCTCCATCCATCCCAAGCGGTCGCGGTGTGTCCCGGCTCACGCCCGCAAAGACGCCGCCATCCCTAACATGCAAGGTCCGCCTTCGTCCCATGACAGATGCGTCATGGACCCCTGCGTACTAGGCAATCGGCCATTATTGGCCATATAAGACAGGCAGAAATTGGGAAATTCCATGAGCGCGCTGGCCAATCACGCATTCGCCAAGATGAACGGTATCGGCAACGAAATCGTCGTGGTCGATCTGCGCGACAAGCCGGCCAAGGTGACGGCGGAGGACGCACGCGCCGTCGCCTCGCCCGCCGGCGTCCCCTATGACCAGTTGATGGTATTGCAGCCGCCGCGGCTGGAGGGCACCGAGGCCTTCATCCGCATCTACAACAATGACGGCTCCGAGGCCGGCGCCTGCGGCAACGGCATGCGCTGCGTGGTGCGACGGCTGTTCGAGAAGACCGGCCAGACGGCGGTGACCTTCGAGACCCGCTCGGGTCTGTTGAATTGCTGGCAGGGGCCGCAGCCCGATCTCTACACGGTCGACATGGGCGTGCCGAAGTTCGGTTGGCAGGATATTCCGCTGGCCGAAGAGTTTCGCGACACGCGTTACATCGAACTGCAGGTCGGCCCGATCGACGCGCCGATACTGCATTCGCCCTCAGTCGTCAGCATGGGCAATCCGCATGCGATCTTCTGGGTCGACGACGTCAACGCCTATGATCTCGAGCGCTTCGGGCCGCTGTTGGAAAATCACCCTATTTTCCCCGATCGTGCCAACATCACGCTCGCCCATATCGTCGATCGCGACCACATCACGATGCGTACCTGGGAGCGCGGCGCCGGCCTGACCAGGGCCTGCGGCTCGGCCGCCTGCGCCACCGCGGTCGCGGCGGCGCGGTTGAAGCGCACCAATCGCATCGTCAACATGTCGCTGCCGGGCGGCAAGCTCTCGATCGAATGGCGCGAGCGCGACGATCATGTGCTGATGACCGGCACGGCCGATTTCGAATATGAAGGCCGCTTCGATCCGGCGCTGTTCGCCAGCGTCGCCTAGAGCATGATCCGGAAAAGTGTGAAGCGGTTTTCCGAAGAGATCATGCTCAAACAAAGAATAGCTTGATGGGCGTCGACGTCCTCACCTTTGGCTGCCGCCTCAACGCGTTCGAATCCGAAGTGATCCGGCACGAGGCGGAGAGCGCGGGCCTTTCCGATACCATCGTCATCAACAGCTGCGCGGTCACCAACGAAGCGGTGGCGCAGGCGCGGCAATTGATCCGCCGGCTAAAGCGCGAGCGGCCCGATGCGCGCATCGTCGTGACCGGCTGCGCGGCGCAGACCCAGCCTGAAATGTTCGCCGGCATGATTGAAGTCGATCGCGTCATTGGCAATGACGAGAAGATGCGTAGCGAGGCCTGGCGCAGCGCGCGCGCGGCGTTCGATTCCGGATTCGGGATCGCCGCCAGCGAGAAGGTCGCGGTCGCTGATATCATGGCGGTCACCGAGATGGCGCCGCATCTGCTGGAAGGTTTTCAGAGCGGCCTGCCGCGGGTGTTCGTGCAGGTGCAGAACGGCTGCGACCACCGCTGCACCTTCTGCATCATTCCCTACGGCCGCGGCAATTCGCGCTCGGTGCCGATGGGAGCTGTTGTCGAGCAGGTCCGCGCGCTGGTCGAACGCGGTCATGCCGAGATCGTGCTGACTGGCGTCGATCTCACCAGCTATGGCGCCGATCTGCCGGGCACGCCAAAACTCGGCCAGCTGACAAAACAGATTTTGCGGCATGTGCCGGAACTGAAGCGTTTGCGGATTTCTTCGATCGACTCGATCGAAGCCGATCGCGATCTGCTCGACGTCATTGCGGATGATGAACGCCTGATGCCGCATCTGCATCTGTCGCTGCAGTCCGGCGACGATCTGATTTTGAAGCGGATGAAGCGGCGGCATTCACGCGCAGATGCCGTCGAATTCTGCGCGCAGGTGCGGCGGCTGCGGCCGGACATCGCGCTCGGCGCCGATATCATCACGGGCTTTCCGACCGAGACCGAAGAGATGTTCACGCGTTCGCAGGATCTGGTCGAGGAATGCGATCTCACTTTCCTGCACGTGTTTCCCTATTCCAAACGCCCGGGCACGCCAGCGTCGCGGATGCCACAGGTCGCGGGTGAGGCGATCAAGGAACGTGCGAAGCGCTTGCGCGCGACAGGTGAGGCTGCGCTGCGGAAACGGCTGGCGGCCGAAATCGGCGCAACACGACAGGTGCTAATCGAGAGCGGCAGGCAGGGGCGGACGGAGCATTTTCTGCCAGTGGCGATTGCAGGGGAAATGCCGGGCGCGGTGCAGGCGCTGACGATGATCGGACATGACGGCGCGCGGCTGACGGTGTGATTTCTTCCTTCTCCCCTTGTGGGAGAAGGTGCCTTCGCGCAGCGAAGGCGGATGAGGGGTTTCTATCCGCACGCACAGAACCCGCGGAGCCCAATGCTGACATGGGCTGAGCGCCCCTGGTACGTGCGCAAAGGGTCAGATGTGGTATAAGATGAGCCGATGAAGCATCTTCCGCACGGACGAAGGAACTGCATTTGATACGACTGGCTTCGTTGATTGCTGTCGTTGCCACGGTATCTGTGCCATCGACAACGTTTGCCGATTTCAATGTGGCGTTCCCTCCTCCTTGCGATTATTGGGCCGAAATGATCGCCGAAATGAATCGTGCTGGGAAAGACACCACCAACGTTCGCTCGTTTTTGGCGGAGTGCGTCGCGCAGTCGAAGGCGGCAGAACAGGCTCGGATCAAGCGATATAATGACGCTTTGGAACGCCGCAAACGCGATACGATTTAGCGTTTGCCAGAATCGTCAACGGGATAAAGCTGACCCTTATGATGCCTACAGTGGCGTCTCGGCTATCCGCAGAAGTAGCCAGCAAGGGGATAGGGGTAAAAGCCGCTACTCCCCGTTCCACCCGCAGGCCCTGAGCCGCTCGCGCATATGCTCCGGCGCCGGCGCGACCACGCGGACCGGTTCCTTGTTCCTTGAAATCGGAATCACGATCTCGCGGGAATGCAGATGCAGGCGCGGCTCGCCGAAGCGGGGGCCGTTGCCGTAGATGTTGTCGCCGACGATCGGCCAGCCGGTGGCCGATGTGTGCACGCGCAATTGATGGGTGCGGCCGGTGACCGGTTCCAGCTCTAACCAGGCGAGGCCATTGCCGCGGCCGCGCACCTTCCAGTTTGTGACGGCTTTTTGGCCGTCCGGATCCGGCTTCTGCCACCAGCCGCGCTCGACGTTGAGCCGGCCGAGGGCCATGTCGATGGTGCCTTCATCTTCGGCAGGTCCGCCTTCGACGATGGCCCAATAGGTCTTGCCGATCTTGCCGTGCTTGAACAGCAGGCCGAGCGAGGCGGTGGCCTTGCGATGGCGTCCCAGCACGAGACAGCCGGACGTGTCCTTGTCGAGGCGGTGCGCCAGCACCGGCGGGCGCGGCAGCCCGAAACGCAACCCGTCGAACGAGGTTTCCAGATTGGCGCCGCCCTTGGGGCCGCGATGCACCGGGAGGCCGCAGGGTTTGTCGATGACCAGCATCAGCCCGTCGCGGTGGAGCACGCGGGCCTGAATTTCTTCCGCGGTCAGGTCCGCAATTTCAATGAGTTGGTTGTGGCTTTCGTTCATGGCGCGAAACCGCTAACACACGTCCGACATGAGCGATACCACTCCCGGAACTCCCAAACTGAGCTGGTGGCGGCGGCTTTCGAGCGGCCTGAAGCGGACCTCGAGTTCGATCGGGTCAGCCGTTGCCGACCTCGTCACCAAGCGCAAGCTCGACCGCGCCATGCTCGATGATATCGAGGATGTGCTGCTGCGCGCCGATCTCGGCACCGAGGTCGCAGTGCGGATCGCGGACGCCGTCGGCGCCGGCCGCTACGACAAGGCGATCTCGGCGGACGAGGTCAAGGCGGTGGTCGCGACCGAGGTCGAGAAGGTGCTGGCGCCGGTGGCCAAGCCGCTGGTGATCGACGCCGCCCAAAAGCCGTTCGTCATTCTCGTGGTCGGGGTCAACGGTTCCGGCAAGACCACCACCATTGGCAAGCTGGCGGCGAAACTCAGCGCCGAGGGCCGCAAGGTGATGCTGGCGGCGGGCGACACGTTCCGCGCCGCCGCGATCGAGCAGTTGAAAGTCTGGGGCGAGCGGACCAAATCGCCCGTGATTGCGGGCGCGCAGGGATCGGACTCGGCCAGCCTCGCCTTCAATGCGCTGACGGCAGCGCAGGAGCAGAAGACCGACGTGCTGCTGGTCGACACCGCCGGGCGATTGCAGAACAAGGCCGAGCTGATGAAGGAACTCGAAAAAGTCGTTCGCGTCATCAAGAAGGTCGATGCCTCGGCCCCGCATGCGGTGCTCTTGGTGCTCGACGCCACGGTGGGACAAAATGCGCTGTCGCAGGTCGAGGCTTTTCATCGTACCGCAGGCGTCACCGGCCTTGTGATGACCAAGCTCGACGGCACCGCGCGGGGCGGCATCCTGGTGGCGCTGTCGGAGAAATTCAAACTGCCGGTGCACTTCATCGGGGTCGGCGAAGGCGTCGACGATCTGGCGCCGTTCACCGCGCGGGATTTTGCGAACGCGATTGCAGGGATTGACTCGTAATGGACAAGACCCAGCCGCATCCGCTGTTCAAGCTCGCGACCGAACTCGGTCCGCTGCTCGTATTCTTTGTCGCCAACGCCAAATTCGGTCTGTTCGTCGCCACCGGTGCGTTCATGGTGGCGATCATCGCTGCGATGGTCGCGTCCTATGTGGTGACGAAGCATGTACCCATGATGGCGATCGTCACCGGCGTCATCGTCATCGTGTTCGGCACGCTGACCCTGGTGCTGCACGATGAGACCTTCATCAAGGTGAAGCCGACCATCATCTACGGCCTGTTCGCCGCGATCCTCGGCGGCGGCCTGTTGTTCGGCCGCTCCTTCATCGCCATCATGTTCGATCAGATGTTCAATCTGACGCCGCAGGGCTGGCGCATCCTCACCCTGCGCTGGGCGCTGTTCTTTCTCGGGATGGCGCTTTTGAACGAATTCATCTGGCGCACCCAGTCGACCGATTTCTGGGTCGGCTTCAAGGCGTTCGGCGTGATTCCGCTGACGATGATCTTTGCGATCGCCCAGATGCCGCTGACCAAGCGCTACCATCTGGAGCCGGCCTCGCTGGAGGCCAGCGAGGCGGACGCGGGAGATGTGAGGAAGGGTTAGCTGGCACCGCTCTGACTCCCTCGCCCCGCGCTTGCGGGGAGAGGGTTGGGGTGAGGGGCCTCTCTCCGAGCAAAGATTGCCGAGGGACCTGTACCCCCTCACCCGCCGCGCAAGTGCGCGTCGACCTCTCCCCGCAAGCGGGGAGAGGTAAGAAAAATCAGCTCTTCTGCTTGGCGATCACATGGTCCTTGATCTTGTCGTAGGTCGCCTGCGGGACGATGTTCTTGTGCACCAGATCGTCCTTGCCCTTGTAGGGGCGGCCCGCGATGATCTTGGCGGAATAGGCCTTGCCGATCCCCGCCAACGCCTCGAGCTGGTCGGCGGTTGCTGAATTGATGTCGAGCAGCTCGGCCTTCGGGGCCGGCGCCATCTTCGATTCCGGGGCCTTCGGCGCGGGAGCCATCTTGCTGTCGGATTTGGTCGCGGGCTGCGCGGTCTGGGCCATCGACGGGGTTGCCGTCATCAGGCCGATCGTGAGCGCAGTTGCGAGAAGAGAAGAGAGCGTGAAATGACGCATAAAAGTGTCCCTCCAAGGACGGTTTAAGTAACGCTATCAAGCTAGCTTCGAATTCGTGGCGGCGCCATGGCCGGCAAATGAACGGCAGATAAAAGCTGGAAATTATTTGCGCGCGAAATTTCCGCGCCGTCATTCCGGGGCATCGCGCAGCGATGAACCCGGAAACTCGTGATTCCGGTTCTGGTCCTTCGGACCATCCCGGAATGACGAGCGTCACCGCAACGCCTTCTCGATCTCCGCCTTCAGCACGGTATCGACATTGGCCGGCGTCACCGGCCCGACCAGTTTGTAGACGATGGTGCCTTCGCGGCCGACCAAAAAGGTCTCGGGCACGCCATAGACGCCCCATTCGATCGAGCCGCGGCCATTGCTGTCGGCGCCGACCATGCTGAACGGGTTGCCGTAGCGGCCGAGGAAGCGGCGGGCGTTGTCGGGCGAATCCTTGTAGTTGATGCCGACGATCTGCAGCCGCTTGTCCTTGGCCAGAGCGGTTAGCAGCGGCATCTCGTCATGGCATGGCACGCACCAGGACGCCCAGACGTTGACGACGCTGACCTTGCCCTTGAAGGCCGCCGGGTCGAGCCCGGGAATGGCGATGCCGTTGTCGACCAGGCCTGCCAGCGCCGGCAGCGCGGTCTGCGGCGCCGGGCGGCCGATCAGGGCGGATGGAATTTTGGAGGGATCGCCGCAGTGCAGCCGCAGCAGGAACAGCCCGGCCACCGCCATGAAACCGATCAGTGGCAGCGTCACCAGCCAGCGCCGGCTTTGCCGCGGTGCGTCAGATGTCGCCGGCCCGCTCATCTTATATCCGCCGCACTGCGGCCGGAGCGCCTGGTGATGCCGCTGGCCTCGAGCTCGCGCAGGCGCGCCTTCTGGCGGCGAAAATCGATGGCGATCCAGGCAATCAGGATAGCGACCACCGCGGCGACCAGCGCGTAGGACGTCACGATGAAGGAGGCATAGGGACCGAGCGCCATCGCGTCACGCGGCCTGTTGGCTGGCTTGCATGATCTGCAAGCTGCGCACGCGGCGGCGCAGGATCTCGTTGCGCATCGCCGCCAGATGCAGCGTGACGAACAGCAGCGAAAATCCAACCGCCATCACCAGCAACGGAATCAGGAAGGCGCGATCGAGCGTGGAGCCTCCCATCCGCAGCACCGAGGCCGGCTGATGCAGCGTGTTCCACCAGTCGACCGAGAATTTGATGATCGGCAAATTGAGCGCGCCGACCAGTGTGAGGATCGCGGCCGCCCGCGCCGCGCGCGACGGATCGTCCACCGCGCGCCACAGCGCGATCAGGCCGAGATACATCAGGAACAGGATCAGCACCGAGGTGAGCCGCGCATCCCATTGCCAATAGGTGCCCCACATCGGCCGGCCCCACAGCGAGCCGGTGACCAGCGCGAGAAATGTGAAGGCGGCGCCGATCGGGGCGGCGGCTTTCGCGGCGACGTCGGCGAGTGGATGCCGCCACACCAGCGTGCCCAGCGCCGCAAGGCTCATGACGCCCCACACGAACATCGACAGCCACGCGTTGGGCACGTGGATGAACATGATCTTGACGGTGGCGCCCTGCTGATAATCGTCGGGCGCCATTGCTGCCTGGTACAAGCCGATGATCAGCAGGATCGCGGTGGCTCCCGCCAGCCACGGCAATAGGCGCGCCGTCAGCGACAGGAATTTGGTGGGGTTGGCGAGGTCGATCAGCGTCATGGCAATCCTGATAGTCGGCGGCGGCGGGGCAGGCAATGCGGCTTGTTCTGTTCCATCAAGTGTTGATCGGCATGCATCAAGTTATCTAGTCCAGCCCGTGCCGCAAGCTGGCGGCTGCGGCAAACGGTCCGATCACGAAACTCACCAGCGAGATCGCGCACAGGATCGAAAACGGTGTTCCAAACGGCAGCGGTCCCGATATGGCGGCCTGCGACGCCGCAACGCCAAAAATCAGCACCGGGATCGACAGCGGCAGCACCAGCACCGCGAGCAGCAACCCGCCGCGATGCAGCGTCACCGCCAGCGCGGCGCCGATCATGCCGATAAAAGTCAGTGCCGGCGTTCCCACCAGCAGCGTCAGCGCCACGGCCGAGGTCGCGGTGGCGTCGAGATTGAGCATCAGCCCAAGCACGGGGGTCGCGATAATCAGCGGCAGCCCTGCGGCGAGCCAGTGCGCCAGCGCCTTCGCAGCACAGGCCAGTTCCAGCGGCGTCCGGCCCATCACGATCAGATCGAGCGAGCCGTCCTCGTGGTCTGACGTGAACAGGCGGTCGAGCGTGAGCAGACTGGACAGCAGCGCGCCGAGCCAGAGAATGGAGGGCCCGAGCCGCGTCAGCAGCGCCAGGTCGGGCCCGAGCGCAAACGGCATCAGCACGGTGACGGTGAGGAAGAACAGCACGCCGATCAGCGCGCCGCCGCCGACGCGCAGCGCGATCCTGATGTCGCGTCGAATCAGTGCGGCAAGGGCGGTCATGCGCTTCCTCCCATCCGCAATTCCTTCGCCTCGATCCCGAGCGGCGCGTGGGTGGCCGCGACGATGATGCCGCCGCGCGCGAGGTGGTCGCGCATCAGGCCAGCGAACAGATCCTGCCCGGCGGCATCGAGTGCCGAGGTCGGCTCGTCCAGCAGCCAGACCGGCCGCCGCACCACGAGCAGCCGGGCGATCGACAACCGCCGCCGTTGGCCGGCCGACAGATACGCGGCCGGCAAATGCGTGGCGTGCGCGAGCCCCACTTTGGCGAGGCATTCATGGGGATCGCTGGCATCCCCGCCCAGAAAATCCCGCCAGAACGACAGGTTTTCGAGCACGCTGAGCGCGGGTTTTAGTGCGTCGCGATGGCCGAGATAATGGGTCTGTTCGGGCAGCGTCAGCTCGTCCGCGCCGCCTTCCAGCGCGACCGATCCGCCTGCCGGCACCAGCAAGCCCGCGATCAGCCGCAGCAGCGACGTCTTGCCGGACCCGTTGGGACCGACGACGGCGAGCGCGTGGCTGGATGCGGCCTCGAAATCGAGCCCGGAAAACACCGCGCGCCCACCCCGCACACAATCGATCTGGCGTCCTCTGAGCCGCATCTTGCCTCGTTACGGCCCTTCAGAAAACCTTGGGGTACCGCATCAGAATTTTTGGGTCGCGCAATGCTGCAGCACGATCGTGGTTGTGGCGGCGCATCTAGAAAGATTCTATAAGCCCGGAACTTGATGCAGCACACAACCGGCGGCCGCAAGCCGGTAAGCCGACCGCGCTGACGGTGTTTAAATACCCTTTGCCGGGTATAACTGAGAATTGGGATTTCCTGACATGACCTCGCTCGACAGCTTCAAATGCCGCAAGACCCTCAAGGTCGGTGGCAAGACCTACGTGTATTACAGCCTGCCCGCCGCCGAGAAGAACGGTCTGAAGGGAATTTCCAAGCTCCCCTATTCGATGAAGGTGCTGCTGGAAAACCTGCTGCGTTTTGAAGACGATCGTACGGTCAAGAAGGCCGACATCGTCGCGGTGTCGAAATGGCTGAAAACCCGCAAGCTCGAGCATGAAATCTCGTTTCGCCCCGCACGCGTGCTGATGCAGGATTTCACCGGCGTGCCGGCGGTGGTCGATCTCGCCGCGATGCGTAACGCGATGCAGGCGCTCGGCGGCGATGCCGCAAAAATCAACCCTCTGGTGCCGGTCGACCTCGTCATCGACCACAGCGTGATCGTCAATTTCTTCGGTGACAACAAGGCGTTCGGCAAGAACGTGGTCGAGGAATACAAGCAGAACCAGGAGCGCTACGAGTTCCTGAAGTGGGGCCAGAAGGCGTTCACGAATTTCTCGGTGGTGCCGCCCGGCACCGGCATCTGTCACCAGGTCAATCTCGAATACCTCGCCCAGACGGTGTGGACCCGCAAGGAGAAGATGACGGTCGGCAAGAAGACCGGCACTTTCGAAGTCGCCTATCCCGACACGCTGGTCGGCACCGATTCGCACACCACGATGGTCAACGGTCTGGCCGTACTGGGCTGGGGCGTTGGCGGCATCGAGGCGGAAGCTGCGATGCTCGGCCAGCCGCAGTCGATGCTGCTGCCCGAAGTGATCGGCTTCAAGCTCAAGGGTCAAATGAAGGAAGGCGTCACCGCCACCGATTTGGTGCTGACCGTGACGCAGATGCTGCGCAAGCAGGGCGTGGTCGGAAAGTTCGTCGAATTCTACGGCCCCGGCCTTGATTATCTGTCGGTCGCGGACAAGGCGACGATCGGCAACATGGCGCCGGAATATGGCGCGACCTGCGGCTTCTTCCCGGTCGATGCCGCGACCATCGATTATCTGAAAACCTCGGGCCGCAAGGCCGATCGCGTGAAATTGGTCGCGGCCTACGCCAAGGCGCAGGGCCTGTTCCGCACCGCCAAATCGGCCGATCCGGTGTTCACGGAAACGCTGACGCTCGATCTTGCCGACGTGGTGCCCTCGATGGCCGGACCGAAGCGCCCCGAAGGCCGCGTCGCACTTCCGGCGGTCGCCGCGGGCTTCTCCGCGGCGATGACCAGTGAATACAAGAAGGCGGCGGATGCCTCGCATCGCTACGCCGTCGAGAACCGCAATTTCGATCTCGGCCATGGCGACGTCGTGATCGCCGCGATCACCTCCTGCACCAACACGTCAAACCCGAGCGTGCTGATCGGCGCAGGCCTGCTGGCGCGCAACGCCGCCGCCAAGGGCCTCAAGGCTAAGCCGTGGGTCAAGACCTCGCTGGCGCCGGGCAGCCAGGTGGTCGCGGAATATTTGTCCAACTCCGGACTGCAACTCGATCTCGACAAGGTCGGCTTCAACCTGGTCGGCTTCGGCTGCACCACCTGCATCGGCAATTCCGGCCCGCTGCCGGAGGATATTTCGAAGTCGATCAACGACAATGGCATCGTCGCCGCTGCCGTGTTGTCGGGTAACCGAAATTTCGAAGGCCGCGTGTCGCCGGACGTGCAGGCGAATTATCTCGCCTCGCCGCCGCTGGTCGTCGCCTATGCGCTGGCCGGCACCGTGACCAAGGACCTTTCGGTCGAGCCGATCGGCGAAGGCAAGGACGGCAAGCCGGTGTTCCTGAAGGACATCTGGCCGACCACCAAGGAAATCAACGCCTATATGAAGAAGTTCGTCACCGCGACGATCTTCAAGAAGCGCTACGCCGACGTGTTCAAGGGCGACACCAACTGGCGCAAGATCAAGACGGTCGAGAGCGAGACCTATCGCTGGAACATGAGCTCGACCTATGTGCAGAACCCGCCCTACTTCGAAGGCATGAAGAAAGAACCGGAACCGATCGTCGACGTGGTCGATGCGCGGATTCTGGCGATGTTCGGCGACAAGATCACCACCGACCACATCTCGCCGGCCGGTTCGATCAAGCTGACCTCTCCGGCCGGAAAATATCTGTCGGAGCATCAGGTGCGTCCGGCCGACTTCAACCAGTACGGCACGCGGCGCGGCAACCATGAGATCATGATGCGCGGCACTTTTGCAAATATCCGCATCAAGAACTTCATGCTCAAAGGCGCTGATGGAAACATTCCGGAAGGCGGATTGACAAAACATTGGCCCGACGGCGAGCAGATGTCGATCTACGACGCGGCGATGAAGTACCAGGCCGAGCAGGTGCCGCTGGTGGTGTTCGCCGGCGCCGAATACGGCAACGGCTCGTCACGCGACTGGGCGGCAAAGGGCACCAGGCTGCTCGGCGTCCGCGCCGTGATCTGCCAGAGCTTCGAGCGCATCCATCGCTCCAACCTGGTCGGCATGGGCGTGCTGCCGCTGACCTTCGAGGACGGCCAGTCCTGGACATCGATCGGGCTGAAGGGCGACGAGAAGGTGACGATCCGCGGCCTGCAGGGCGATTTGAAGCCGCGCCAGAAGCTGACCGCGGAAATCGTGTCCGGCGACGGTTCGCTGCAGCGCGTTTCGCTGCTCTGCCGCATCGATACGCTCGACGAGCTCGACTACTACCGCAACGGCGGCATTCTGCACTATGTGCTGCGCAAGCTTGCGGCTTGAGTTCTGTTTTGACGCGTTTTCTACCGCAGATAAGTCTACGCAATCTGCGTAAACTCGATTGCTATGCGAACCGGTATCCATTCCCGGATCAAGTCCGGGGGCATGCTTCGCTTGAAAACGCCTTGAAACGCGGATTTGTGATCGGTGCCTCACTGCTACGTGAGTAGCGACCGGGAAGAAGGCGGCCTATGAAAAGGCCGCTTTCTTGCGTCTGGGGTGCGCGCTTAGGGATAGAAAATCATGCCCCGTACAAATACGGATAGAAATCGCCAGGACCGGTTCGCAGTATGACAGCGATGATGGCCAATAGTTCGATTTCGCGATGGTCGAGTGCGCTTGGCGTCTGTGCCATTGTCGCGATTATCCGTCCCGCTCATGCCGACCCACGCGCGGTCGTCGAGCTGTTCACCTCGCAAGGCTGCTCGTCGTGCCCACCGGCCGACGAGATCATTGGCGAGCTTGCCAAGGACCCCAACGTGATCGCGCTGAGCATGCCGATCGAATATTGGGATTATCTGGGCTGGAAGGATACGCTGGCGGACTCACGCTTCAGCGCGCGTCAGAAAGCCTATTCGCAAATGCGTGGCGATCGCGACGTCTACACGCCGCAGGTCATCGTCAACGGTTCGGCGAAGGTGGTCGGCAGCGATCGTGCAGGCATCGACAGCGCAATCCAGCACACCCAGAGAGCCGCCGGCGTGATGTCGGTGCCGGTGACGATGACGTTGTCCGGCAAGCACATCAACGTGTCGGTGGCGGCGAGCAACGCGCCGACTTCATCGCAGGGCGAAGTCTGGATCTGCTCGGTCTCGAAGGCGGTACCGATCTCGATCGGGCGCGGTGAAAACCGCGGCCGCCAGGTCACCTACTACAATGTGGTGCGCAACATCCTGAAGGTCGGGGACTGGAACGGGAATTCCGGAAGCTGGACCGTTCCGCTCGAAAACATCTCCCGCGACGGCGTCGATGCCGCGGTCGTCTATGTCCAGGACGGCAATCGCGAAAAGCCCGGCCCGATGCTGGGCGCGGCCTACACGCCGCTGCGCTGATTTCTCCCGTCGTCATTCCGGGATGCGCCACTTGGCGCAGGCCCGGAATCCATACGCATTATCGTGGTTATGGATTCCGGGCTCGCGCTTTCTGCGCCCCGGAACGACAACAGTGATGAAGCGCACCCCCCAAAAGAAAAAGGACCAACTTTCGTTGGCCCAGTGTCGGGAGAAAGCTCCCCTGCGAACAGACCCGATCCCGACGGCCCCGGGGGGCTGGGGGCTGAGGAATCCGGAACCGAAAGGACCGGGTCAACGCAGGATTCACTTGTCGCAAGCCAGCGGGGCGGGCGATGGGCGGAAGTGGGGCAGCAATATGATTCCTCTAACGTTCCCGTGACTCGGTATTTCCGGCGTTGCCGGACGGTCTTTCGCGGTTTCCGTCGCAATTTCAAAGGGCCTTGCGGTACTCGGCGGTTAGCGCGATCATGTCATTGTCATGATCCCGACCCGAAGGGCCGCGTCAGCGCAAACCAGGGACAGGTTTTTCGGAACAAGGCCATGCCGGAGACGACAGGAGGCGCTCGATGAGTTCGATGTCGGAGGACACTGATCCAAGCGGGAGTCGCGCAGTGGCGCGCACCGCCACTGCAAGTCCGCTGCCGAATAGCGTTACGTTCAATCGCCTGGAGCTCAATCGCATCCTCAATCTGTACGGCCGCATGGTCGCCGATGGCGAGTGGCGCGACTATGCCATCGACTTCCTGAAGGACCGCGCGGTGTTCTCGGTGTTCCGCCGCGCCTCCGAAGTCCCGATCTATCGCATCGAGAAGGATCCGCGGCTGGCGCGCAAGCAGGGCATGTACAGCGTGATCTCGGCGACCGGGCTGATCCTGCGCCGCGGCCATGAGCTGGAGCGCGTGCTGCTGGTGATCGATCGCAAGCTGGCGGTTGTCTAGACTCTACTGTGCATGGGGTTGTTTTCGCGATTTTGTGTCCAGCCGCGCAGGGTGGGCAAAGGCGCGTTTGCGCCGTGCGCACCAACTATCTGGACCGTCGCCTCGAATGGTGGGCACGCTTGCGCTTTGCCCACCCTGCGAATCTAGGCCTTCGAATCCGCCGGTACCGTCGTGGCGCCTTCGCCGAGCGCGCGCTGCATCATCACCGTGTCCAGCCAGCGTCCGAATTTGAGACCGACGCAGGGGTGTGTCCCGATCATCTGGAAGCCGGTCTTGGTGTGGACGCCGATCGAGCCGGCGTTGGCGGAATCGCCGATGACGGCGATCATTTGCCGGTAGCCCCGCGCTTCGCATTCGGCGATCAGCCGCTGCAGCAGTAGCAGGCCGATGCCGCGGCGGTGGGTCGCCGGCTGCAGATAGACCGAGTTCTCCACCGTGAAGCGATAGGCCGGCCGAGGGCGGTAGGGGCCTGCATAGGCATATCCGATCAACCGGCCTTCCACCGCGGCGACGAAATACGGGAAACCCCCTTCCATCAGCGCGCGGAACCGCCGGGTCATCTCGGCGAGATCGGGCGGGATCAGCTCGAATGTCGCGGTGCCGTAGCGCACCGCGTGCTCGTAGATTTCGGTGACAAAGGGGAGGTCGGCCTCGGTGGCGGGCCTGATATCGGGAGTAGACATGGTGACAGATTATTTTTGCTGGCCGCAAAAGAAAAGCCCCGGCCGCGAGGCCGGGGCTTCAATTCTTTGGCTGGGCTGGAGCGCTAGTCGCGCTGGCCAAGCAGCTGCAGCAGCAGCGTGAACAGGTTGATGAAGTTCAGGTAGAGCGAAAGTGCGCCGGTAATCGCCGCCTTTTCCGCAATGTCACCGCCCTGCGAGGCATAGCCGTAGATGTAGTCGTTCTTCAGCCGCTGGGTGTCATAGGCGGTGAGGCCCGCGAACACCAGCACGCCCACCACCGAGATGATGAACTGCAGCATCGAGCTGCCGAGGAAGATGTTGACCACGCTCGCGATGATGATGCCGATCAGGCCCATGAACAGGAACGACGCCATGCCGCTCATGTCACGTTTGGTGGTGTAGCCGTAGAGGCTCAGCGCGCCGAAGGTCGCCGCCGTGATGAAGAACACCCGCACGATCGAGGTGTGGGTGTACACCAGGAAGATCGACGACAGCGATACGCCCATCAGCGCCGCGAACGCCCAGAACAGCAATTGCGCCGTCGCGGGCCTCAGCCGGTTGATGCCAAACGAGATCGCGAACACCATGACCAGCGGCGCGAGGATAAACAGCCACTTCAGCGGGCTGACATACATCGCGTAGCCGAACGGCGTCAGGAACTCCCTGCCGAACTTGGCGACGCCGGCCGACTGATCCGGGGTCACCGCCATCATATAGACGCCGAGCGCCGCCAGACCGGTGATGGCCAAGCCGATCGACATGTAATTGTAGATGCGCAGCATGTACGCGCGCAGACCGGCATCGACGGCCGCGGCATCGACGCGTCCGGCGGCCCGGCCGAAAGGAGAAGCGTAGTTACGGTCTAGGTCCGACATGGTCGAATTCCCGTTGGTTGCCCGGCGGATCGCAAGGGGTTTGCGTCGCCGGTTAGAATATCTAGCCCAAAGGCCGCGATTTGCTGACATTAATTCGGTGTCATCAAACCGGCCTCTGTCCCAGGCTGGTATGTGGGAAACTAACACATTCGCTGCAAGCTTCCACGCGCGGCTGAATGTCGCTCTAGATCGCTATTTTCCAGCAAAAGCAGCGTTAACGCGGCCTTGCCGCCCGCTACAAATTGTCACAAATTTCGCAGCACGCTGGCCGGCTTCTGGTTCAGGGCCAGCAACGTGCCGGCGAGTCCGAGGCCTACCGTGACAATCAGGGCCGCGGCGACAACGCCGGCAGCGCTGCCGGCCTGCCATATGAAGCTCAGCGTCATCAGCCGCGTCACGATCAGCCAGGCCGCGACCGAGCCCGCGATCACGCCGAACACCGCCGTGGCCAGGCCGATCATCAGGTATTCCAGCGCGTAGGCGCCGAGCAGCCGCACCCGTGTCGCGCCCAGGGTCTTCAGGATGACCGCGTCGTAGACCCGGTGGCGATGGCCGGCGGCGAGCGCGCCGCCCAGCACCAGGATGGCCGAGATCAGCGTCACGGCGCTGGCGCCGCGGATCGCGAGCGTGAGATTGGTGACGACGGTGCCGATCGTGTCCAGCGCCTCGCGGACCCGCACACTGGTCACCATCGGGAACGCGTCGGCCACCTGCTTGATGATCCGGGCGTCGCCGGCCGGATCCGGGTGAGCCTCGGACAGGGTCGCGACATGGGTGTGCGGCGCGCCCTTAAAGGCGTTAGGCGAGAACACCAGCACGAAATTGATGCCGAGGCCCTGCCAGTCGACGTTGCGCAGATTGGCGATCTTCGCCGGGATGTCGCGGCCCAGCACATTGACGACGATCTCGTCGCCGATCTTGAGCTTCATTCCGTCGGCGATCTTCTTCTCCATCGAGACCAGCGGCGGCCCGCGATAGTCTGCGCTCCACCAATCGCCCTCGACGACTTTCGAGCCCTTGGGGACGTCGGCCGTATAGGTCAGGCCGCGGTCGCTCTGCAGCACCCATTCGGTATCCCGCGTTGGCTTGAGCTCGTCGGCCTTGACGCCGCGGGCTGCTACGATGCGTCCGCGCAGCATCGGCACATCCTCCACCGTCGATTGCGGCGCTGTCTGCTTGAGAAATGCACCGAAGCGATCGGCTTCCGAGGTCGGGATGTCGATGAAGTAGAACGAGGGCGCGCGGTCCGGCAACGCCGCCAGGAATTGCCGACGCAGATTGCCGTCGATCTGGGTGATGGTGACGAGGACGGCGAGGCCAAGGCCCAGCGACATCACGACCGACGGCGTCAGCGCGCCGGGACGGTAGATGTTGGCAATCGCCAGCCGCAGCATGGTGATATCGGATCGCGGCAGCCGGCGCGCCAGCGCCATCAGGCCGGCGGCGACGCCGCGCAGCAGCGCGAACACCGCAACCGACGAGGCGACGAACACGGCCGCGATGCGCTTGTCGTAGGCAAGGCCGATCGCGACCGCGATCAAAAGCGCGATCACGACGGCCATCAAGGCGAGGTATCGCCAGCGCGGACGGTGCCATTCGCGGGCGACTTCCTCGCGGAACAGCGCCGCCACCGGCACGTCGTGCACCCGTCCGAGCGGCCACAGCCCGAACGCGAGCGCGGTCAGCAGGCCGTAGATGAAGGACAGTGCGAGCTCGTCGAGATGCAGCGCGGGGATCACCGGCAGCGGCAGCAGCTTGCCGAACAGGCCGACGATGACGAACGGCAGCGCAGCCCCGGCGACGAGCCCGATGATGGAGCCGATGCCGGCGAGCACGACCACCTGGGTCAGATAGATCGTGAAAACGTCGCGGCCGGTGGCGCCGAGCGCCTTGAACGAGGCGATGACGTCGCGGCGGCGGTCGATATGGCTCTTGACGGCGTTGGCGACGCCGACACCGCCGACCAGGAGCGCGGCGAGGCCGACCAGCGTCAGGAACTGGGTGAAACGGC
This sequence comes from Bradyrhizobium sp. AUGA SZCCT0177, assembly GCF_018130125.1. Taxonomy (NCBI): domain Bacteria; kingdom Pseudomonadati; phylum Pseudomonadota; class Alphaproteobacteria; order Hyphomicrobiales; family Nitrobacteraceae; genus Bradyrhizobium; species Bradyrhizobium sp. AUGA SZCCT0177. The sequence goes on from NZ_JAFCMA010000023.1 coordinate 42,896, forward strand.
TGATGGTGCGTTCGAGTTGCGGCGAGGCGTTGGCGCGGCTGCGGATCCACCAGCCGGCCTCCGGCAACGCGGCCCGCACGCTCTCGATCAGCTGGGTCGCTGCGCGCTCGTCGGCCGCATTATCAGGCAATTTCAGCCGGTAGATCCAGCGCACCAGGCTGCCGGGCTGCAGCAATCCGGTCGCGCGCAGACTGGTCTCGCTGACCAGGACGCGCGGGCCGAGTCCGACATTGCCGGCGAGTTTGTCGGGTTCGGCGCTGACCACGCTGCGGATCTGGTAGTTGGCGTTGCCGATGCTGATGCGGTCGCCGATCTTGAGGTCGAGCCGCGCCAGCAGCACGGAATCCACCGCCGCGCCGAATACGCCGTCGCGCTCGGCCAACACGTCCGCCACCGGCATCTTGGGATCAAGCGTCAACTCCCCGAGCATCGGGTATTTGCCGTCCACCGCCTTGAGTTCGACCAGTGCCAGCCTGCCGTCGCCGCTGCGGGCCATGACGCGCAGGGCGGCTGCGACCGAAACCTCGCCGCGGGCGCGCAGAATGGCGATCTCCTCCGGCGTGGCTTCACGCTGTATCAGCGAGAATGCGACGTCGCCGCCGAGCAAGGTGCGGCCTTCCCGGCTCAGGCCGTCGCTGAGGCTGGCCGCGACCGAGCCGACGCCGGCGATCGCCATCACGCCGAGCGCGATGCAGGCGATGAACACGTAGAAGCCGCGCAGGCCCCCGCGCAGTTCGCGAAACGCGTAACGCAGCGCCAATGATGACGAGCGGCGGCTGCCGCCAGCGGCTTCCGACGCCATGGTCATGGAGTGGACTGTCCGTCGATGCGGCCTGAACGCAGCCGCACCACACGGTCGCAGCGTTGCGCCAGCGAGGTGTCGTGCGTCACCAGCACCAGGGTCATGCCGCGCTCGGAATGCTTGGTGAAGAGCAGGTCGACGATCTGCTTGCCGGTCGCCTCGTCGAGATTGCCGGTCGGTTCGTCCGCGACGAGGATCGCAGGATCAGGCGCCAGCGCGCGTGCCAGCGCGACGCGCTGCTGCTCGCCGCCGGAGAGTTGCGTCGGATAATGATGCAGGCGATCGCCGAGGCCGACCGAGGTCAGCTCCTGCTCGGCGCGTTTGGCTGCATCGGGATTGCCGGCGAGCTCCAGCGGCACCGCGACGTTTTCCAGCGCCGTCATGGTCGGGATCAGATGGAACGACTGGAACACGATGCCGACCTGGCGGCCGCGGAAGCGGGCGAGGGCGTCCTCGTCGAGGGCATTGAACGGCGTGCCGTTGACTACCACTTCTCCGCTGTCAGGCCGCTCCAACCCCGCCATCACCATCAGCAAGGTCGACTTTCCCGAACCTGACGGTCCGATCAGGCCGATCGCTTCGCCCGGTGCCACACGAAGGCTGATATCTTTCAGGATATGAACGCGTGCCGCGCCCGTGCCGAGCGAGAGGTTGACGTTGGAAATGGAAATGGTGTCCGGCTCCAGGCCGGTTAGTGAAGAGGGTTCGATGAGACTGTCCATGGATCGGTCATATGGCAATTCCGCCGCCGGGGTCGAGGGCCGGATAGGTATGTTCGTGCACATACTCGTGTTGATTATGGCCTTGATGACGACACAGACGGTTTTTGCGCAAACCCCGGTCACACCCCCGGTAAAGCCTATCAAGATGGTCGTGCTCGGCGATTCCCTGAGTGCCGGCTATGGCCTGGCGGCGACCGGGGCGTTCCCCGTCCGCCTGCAAAAGGCATTGGAAGCCAAGGGGATAAAGGTCGATATGATCAATGCCGGGGTGTCCGGCGACACCACGTCAGGCGGCCGCGACCGGCTCGACTGGTCGGTGCCGGAAGGAACCGAGGCCGTGATCCTCGAACTCGGCGCCAACGATGCCTTGCGCGGTACTGACCCGGCCGTCACCCGTGCCGCGCTCACCGATATCCTGACCCGGCTGAAAGCCCGCAAGATCGCCGTCCTCCTGTGCGGGATGCTGGCGCCGCCGAATTATGGCAGCGAGTATGCGGCCCGCTTCAACGCGATCTACCCGGAGCTTTCGAAATCCTTCGGCGTTTCGCTCTATCCGTTTTTCCTGGAAGGCGTCGCCGCCGAGGCCAAGCTCAACCAGCCGGACGGATTGCATCCGACCGCTGAGGGCGTCGACATCATCGTGAAAAATATTCTGCCCAGTGTCGAGGCATTTCTTGGCGCGATAGCTGCGCAACGCAGCTGAAAATACAGCAGTGAATAACCCTACCCGATAGTTTTCCCCGTAGCTTTCCGGTCCAGTGGCGCCGGCTGCTTCGCAGGGTCATATAACTCAGGTAGAAATTGGTGATCGGTGATTCGTCATCGGGTTTCAGCATCGGGAGTCGAGCGATGCCGCGTTTGTTTGCTGGACTGGAAATTCCGGCCGAGATTGGCCAGACCCTTTCCAATTTGCGTGGCGGCCTTCCGGGCGCACGCTGGATCGATCCCGAAAATTATCACGTCACCTTGCGTTTCATCGGCGACATCGACGGCATGTCGGCGAATGAAATCGCCTCGATGTTGTTTCGGGTCAACCGAAAACCGTTCGAGGTCAAGGTGCAGGGCCTGCAAAGTTTCGGCGGGCGCAAGCCACGGGCGGTGGTGGCATCCGTCGAACCGAGCCGGCCGCTGATCGAATTGCAGGCCGAACTCGAGCGGATGATGCAACGCATGGGGCTCGATCCCGAGGGACGCAAATTCACCCCCCACGTGACGCTGGCGCGGCTGCACGACGCCTCGAGCCAGGATGTCGCCGACTATCTGTCGGTGCGCGGCTATTTCCCGAGCCGCACCTTCATGGCCTCGCGCTTCGTGCTGTTCTCATCGCGCGCCTCCACCGGCGGCGGCCCCTATGTGGTCGAGGATTCCTACGCGCTGAGCGCGTGAGGCCTCCAACCTCTCCTCGTCATGGCCGGGCTTGTCCCGGCCATCCACGTCTTTGGACAGGCTGTGCAGCAAGACGTGGATGCCCGGGACAAGCCCGGGCATGACGGTCGATATATTTGGGCATACCCCCACCACCAATTCACGGCTTGCAATTTTCGCACGCTTGGGGCCGTAAGGTGGGCCATGCTGTCGACCACCCCACCCACCTCGTTCCGCGCCCATTATCAGGGCCTGGTCACCTCCGGAGCGATCGAGGCCGACCCGGCGCAGGCCCGCGCTACCGACGCCTTTGCGGCGCTGGAAGACCGGCTGTCCAGCTACAAGCCGCTGCGCAAGCAAAGCCTGCTCGGCCGGCTGTTCGCCGACAAGGACGAGCCGCCGCCGCGCGGGCTTTACGTCCATGGCGAGGTCGGCCGCGGCAAGACCATGCTGATGGATCTGTTTTTTCAGCAGAGCGCCATCGAGCACAAGCGCCGCGCGCATTTCCACGAATTCATGGCCGAGGTGCATGAGCGGATCTACGGCTACCGGCAGGACATCGCGCGCGGCGAGATCGCCGACGGCGATGTGATCGCACTGACCGCGAATGCGATCTTCGATCAGGCGTGGCTGCTGTGCTTCGACGAATTTCACGTCACCGATATTGCCGACGCCATGATCCTGGGCCGGCTGTTCACAAAGCTGTTCGAACTCGGCACCGTCGTGGTGGCGACCTCGAACGTGGCGCCCGACGACCTCTACAAGGGTGGCCTGAACCGCGCGCTGTTTTTGCCTTTCATCGCGCAGATAGCCGATCACATGGACGTGCTGCGGCTCGATGCGCGCACGGATTTTCGGCTGGAAAAACTCGCCGGCGTGAAGATGTGGCTGGTGCCGGCGGATGACGCCGCCGGTGACGCGCTCGACAAGGCCTGGCGCAAGATGACCGGCAACGCGCCCTGCAAGGCGCGCGATATCGCAATCAAGGGCCGCATCCTGCGGGTGCCCTGTTCGTCGCACGGCGTCGCCCGCTTTACCTTCGCCGAACTCTGCGAGCAGCCGCTGGCTGCGTCGGATTACCTTCGGCTGGCGCACGACTACCACACCATTCTCGTCGACCGCATTCCTGTCATGGACTACCCCGAGCGCAACGCCGCCAAGCGTTTCATCTCGCTGATCGATACGCTCTATGACAATGCCGTGAAGCTGATGGCCTCGGCGGAAGCCGATCCGGTGTCGCTGTATCTGGCAACCGATGGCAACGAGGCCAACGAGTTCAAGCGGACCTCGTCGCGGCTGATCGAAATGAGTTCCGAATCCTACCTGGCGCTCCCGCACGGCCGGAAGGATTCAGCCGCGAGCGGCTCCAGCACCGGGCTGGTGGAGACGTAGGATTCAATCTGGCCGTCAATCCGGGACGCACGAAGTGCGAACCTCAGGTGCGTGGTTGCGCACCGGGGAATCTCGAGATTCCGGGTCTGATCCTTCGGATCATCCCGGAATGACGGTGGGCGTACTGGCATGCCTGATTGAAATCAAGGCAAGTCCGGCAGGAGGCCTACAATTGGGCACGCCGCGACTTGAACGTATCATTCGAAAGGGATAACCAGCCTCCCAGTTCACTCTCCATCCTCCTCTTCGTCTCAGAAGGACAAATTTCCCATGGCGCGCGACAAGATTGCTTTGATTGGCTCCGGTCAGATCGGCGGAACGCTGGCTCACCTCATTGGCCTGAAGGAGCTCGGCGACGTCGTCATGTTCGACATCGCCGAGGGCGTGCCGCAGGGCAAGGCGCTCGACATTGCGCAGTCGTCGCCGGTCGACGGTTTTGACGCGCATCTGACCGGCGCCAATTCCTATGAGGCGCTCGACAATGCCAAGGTCTGCATCGTCACCGCCGGCGTGCCGCGCAAGCCCGGCATGAGCCGCGACGATCTCCTCAGCATCAACCTCAAGGTCATGGAGCAGGTCGGCGCCGGCATCAAGAAATACGCCCCCGACGCCTTCGTCATCTGCATCACCAACCCGCTGGACGCGATGGTGTGGGCGCTGCAGAAGGCCTCCGGCATGCCGCACAAGAAGGTCGTCGGCATGGCCGGCGTGCTGGATTCCTCGCGCTTCCGTTATTTCCTCGCCGACGAGTTCAACGTCTCGGTCGAAGACGTCACCGCCTTCGTGCTCGGCGGCCATGGCGACACCATGGTGCCGCTGACGCGCTACTCCACCGTCGCCGGCATTCCGCTGCCCGACCTCGTCAAGATGGGTTGGACCTCGCAGGCGCGGATCGACGAGATCGTCGATCGCACCCGCAATGGCGGCGCCGAGATCGTCAACCTGCTGAAGACCGGTTCGGCCTTCTACGCCCCGGCGGCTTCCGCCATCGCGATGGCCGAGAGCTATCTGAAGGACAAGAAGCGCGTGCTGCCCTGCGCCGCCTATCTCAACGGCGAATATGGCGTGAAGGACATGTATGTCGGCGTGCCCGTTGTGATCGGCTCCAAGGGTGTCGAGCGTATTGTCGAGATCGAGCTGGCCGGCAAGGACCGTGAAGCCTTCGACAAGTCGGTCGGCGCCGTGCAGGGCCTGGTCGATGCCTGCAAGAAAATCGCTCCCGATCTGTTGGGCCGTTGATTTTATTCAACTTTCGCCCTGGAAACGGGGCGGAAGCGTTTCCGGCTTGCAGTTCTCTTGGTATATGGTATGCCAACTACCAATACCGGCGGGCCGTAGAACTTGCCGTATGAAGGTTTGGGGAGCGTCCAGATGAATATCCATGAATACCAGGCCAAGGCGTTGCTGCATGAATTCGGGGTGCCGATTTCGCGCGGCGTGCCGGTCTTGAAGGCCGCCGATTCGGAAGCCGCCGCCAAGGCGCTTCCCGGCCCGATCTGGGTCGTGAAAAGCCAGATCCACGCCGGCGGCCGCGGCAAGGGCAAGTTCAAGGAAGCTTCCGCGGGCGACAAGGGCGGCGTGCGCATCGCCAAGTCGGTCGCCGAGGTCAACGAGTTCGCCAAGCAGATGCTGGGCGCGACCCTCGTCACGATCCAGACCGGCGCCCACGGCAAGCAGGTCAACCGCCTCTACATCGAGGAAGGCTCCGACATCGACAAGGAGTTCTATCTCTCGATCCTGGTCGACCGCGAAACCTCGGAAGTCTCGTTCGTGGTCTCGACCGAAGGCGGCGTCAACATCGAGGACGTCGCGCACAACACCCCTGAGAAGATCATCACCTTCTCGGTCGATCCGGCCACCGGCATCATGGGCCATCACGGCCGCACGGTGGCGAAGGCGCTGAAGCTGACCGGCGATCTTGCCAAACAAGCCGAGAAGCTGGTCGCGCAGCTCTACACCGCCTTCATCGCCAAGGACATGGCGATGCTGGAGATCAATCCGCTCGTCGTCACCAAGCAGGGCGACCTGCGCGTGCTCGACGCCAAGGTCGCGTTCGACGACAACGCGATGTACCGCCATCCGGAAGTCGCGGCCCTGCGCGACGAGACCGAAGAGGACGCCAAGGAAATCGAGGCGTCGAAATACGATCTCAACTACGTCACGCTCGACGGCACCATCGGCTGCATGGTCAACGGCGCCGGCCTTGCGATGGCGACCATGGACATCATCAAGCTCTATGGCATGGAGCCCGCCAACTTCCTCGACGTCGGAGGCGGCGCGAGCAAGGAAAAGGTCGCGGCCGCTTTCAAGATCATCACCGCCGATCCGAACGTGAAGGGCATCCTCGTCAACATCTTCGGCGGCATCATGAAATGCGACATCATCGCCGAGGGCGTGGTCGCGGCTGTCAAGGAAGTCGGCCTGAAGGTGCCGCTGGTGGTTCGTCTCGAAGGCACCAATGTCGACGCCGGCAAGAAGATCATCCGCGAATCCGGCCTTAACGTGCTGCCCGCCGATAATCTCGACGATGCCGCACAGAAAATCGTGAATGCCGTCAAGGGAGGCTAGCGATGGCTGACCGTCTCGCCGCACCGACTGCCCTGGAGGAACACCGCAAGCTCGCCGTGTTTGCCGGCGAGTGGAGCGGCGAAGAGATGGTCTATCCCTCGCGCTGGAACGCGGGCGGCCCGGCGACCGCGCATGTCAAGGCGCGCATGGATCTCAACGGTTTTTATCTGATCCAGGACGCCGTCCAGACGCGCGACGGCAAGGAAAGCTTCGCCACCCATGGCGTGTTCACTTACGACCGCGAGGACCGCCACTACAAACTGTTCTGGCACGATTCGCTTGGATACTACTCCCCGGCGCCGGCCTCCGGCGGCTGGACCGGCAAGACGCTGATCCTGGTGCGCGGCTCGCTGCGCGGCAACGCGCGTCACGTCTACGAAGTCGTCGACGACAACAACTACACCATGAAAATCCAGTTCTCACCTGATGCGGAAGGATGGGCCGACGTGCTCACCGGCACGTATCGGCGAATTCACTGATCCCGTCTCCGATCACCCAGGGAAGTAACATCCATCATGTCCGTTCTGATCGACAAGAATACCAAAGTCATCTGCCAGGGTTTTACCGGTAAGAACGGCACGTTCCATTCCGAGGCGGCGATCGCGTACGGCACCAAGATGGTCGGCGGCACTTCGCCGGGCAAAGGCGGTGCAACGCATCTGGGCCTGCCGGTGTTCGACACGGTTGCCGAAGCGCGTGAGAAGACCGGCGCCGATGCGTCGGTGATCTACGTACCGCCGCCGGGGGCTGCGGACGCGATCTGCGAGGCGATCGATGCGGAGATCCCGCTGATCGTCTGCATCACCGAAGGCATTCCGGTGCTCGACATGGTCCGCGTCAAGCGTTCGCTGTCGGGGTCGAAGTCCCGCCTGATCGGACCGAACTGCCCGGGTGTCATGACCGCGGGCGAATGCAAGATCGGCATCATGCCGGCCAACATCTTCAAGCCCGGTAGTGTCGGCATCGTCTCCCGTTCGGGCACGCTGACCTATGAAGCCGTGTTCCAGACCACCCAGGAAGGCCTCGGCCAGACCACGGCGGTCGGCATCGGCGGCGACCCGGTCAAGGGCACCGAATTCATCGACGTGCTGGAAATGTTCCTGGCCGATCCGAAGACCACCTCGATCATCATGATCGGTGAAATCGGCGGTTCCGCCGAGGAGGACGCCGCCCAGTTCATCAAGGACGAGGCCAAGCGGGGCCGCAGCAAGCCGATGGTTGGCTTCATCGCTGGCGTCACCGCCCCTCCCGGCCGCCGCATGGGCCATGCCGGCGCGATCATCTCCGGCGGCAAGGGCGACGCCGGTTCCAAGACCACAGCGATGGAATCGGCCGGAATCACGGTCTCTCCGTCGCCGGCAAGGCTTGGACACACCCTTGCCGAAAAATTGAAGTCCTAATTCAATTCTTGGTTCTTTTGGGCGGGAAATTTCGCGCTAAATAGGTTAGAGGTGCTTTAACTCGCTGGTCCGGGCCTCCGGACCGGCCAAAGCGCCGTTTTCCACGCGCGAAGCCAAAAATTACCAGGACGCCATCATGTCTCGCCAGGACGCGAATGCCGCATTTGCCCTTTCCTCCTTTTTGCAGGGCACCAACGCCACCTACATCGACGATCTCTACGCCCGCTACGAGCAGGACCCCGCTTCGGTCGATCCCGATTGGCAGGAGTTCTTCAAGAGCCTGAAAGACACCCCGGCCGACGTCCAGAAGAACGCCGAGGGCGCCTCCTGGGGCCGCGACAACTGGCCATTGACGCCGCGCGACGAGCTGACCTCGGCGCTGGACGGCAACTGGGCGCAGGTCGAAAAGGCTGTTGGCACCAAGCTGGCGGCCAAGGCGCAGGCCAAGGGCGCCGAAGTGGCGTCGGCCGACATCAACCAGGCGACGCGCGATTCGGTTCGCGCCCTGATGCTGATCCGCGCCTATCGCATGCGCGGTCATTTCCACGCCAAGCTCGATCCGCTCGGCATCGAGGCCCAGCGCGACCGCGAGGAGCTTGATCCGCGCACCTACGGTTTTGCCGAGGCCGATTTCGACCGCAAGATTTTCCTCGATCACGTGCTCGGTCTTGAATACGGTACGCTTCGCGAAATCGTTGCGATCTGCGAGCGCACCTACTGCCAGACGCTCGGCGTCGAGTTCATGCACATCAGCAACGCGGCGCAGAAGGCCTGGATCCAGGAACGCATCGAAGGCCCGGACAAGGAAATCAGCTTCACCCCCGAAGGCCGGCGCGCGATCCTCAACAAGCTGATCGAAGCCGAAGGCTTTGAGAAGTTCTGCGACATCAAATTCACCGGCACCAAGCGCTTCGGCCTCGACGGAGCTGAATCGCTGATCCCGGCGCTGGAGCAGATCATCAAGCGCGGCGGCAATCTCGGCGTGAAGGAGATCGTGCTCGGCATGCCGCATCGCGGCCGCCTCAACGTGCTGACGCAGGTGATGGGCAAGCCGCACCGCGCGCTGTTCCATGAATTCAAGGGCGGCTCCGCCAATCCCGACGCGGTCGAAGGCTCCGGCGACGTCAAATATCATCTCGGCGCCTCGTCGGACCGCGAGTTCGACAACAACAGGATCCATCTGTCGCTGACCGCCAACCCGTCGCATCTGGAAATCGTCGATCCCGTCGTGCTCGGCAAGGTGCGCGCCAAGCAGGACCAGCACGGCGATCCGCCGGACATGCGCATTTCGGTGCTGCCGGTGCTGATGCATGGCGACGCCGCCTTCGCCGGCCAGGGCGTGGTCGCCGAATGCTTCGGCCTGTCCGACCTGAAGGGCTACCGCACCGGCGGTTCGCTGCACTTCATCGTCAACAACCAGATCGGCTTCACCACCTATCCGCGCTACTCGCGTTCCTCGCCCTATCCGTCTGACGTCGCGAAGATGATCGACGCGCCGATCTTCCATGTGAACGGCGACGATCCGGAAGCCGTGGTGTTCGCGGCCAAGGTTGCGATCGAGTTCCGGCAGAAATTCCACAAGCCCGTCGTGATCGACATGTTCTGCTACCGCAGGCATGGCCATAACGAAGGCGACGAGCCGATGTTCACTCAGCCGGTGATGTACAAGAAGATCGCGTTGCATCCCGGCACGGTCGAGATCTATTCCAAGCGGCTGATCGCTGACGGCGTGTTGACCGAGGGCGAGGTCGAAAAGGCCAAGGCCGACTGGCGTGCGCGGCTCGATGCCGAACTCGAGGCCGGCTCGGGCTACAAGCCCAACAAGGCCGACTGGCTCGACGGCAAATGGGCCGGCTTCAAGTCCGCCGATCAGGAAGAGGATGCGCGCCGCGGCGTTACCGGCGTCGATACGGCTATCCTGAAGGATATCGGCCGCAAGATCACCAAGGTGCCCGACGGCTTCCGCGTTCACCGCACCATCCAGCGTTTCCTGGAAAATCGCGCCAAGGCGATCGACAATGGCGTCGGCATCGACTGGGCCACCGGCGAGGCGCTGGCGTTCTGCACGCTGATGCAGGAAGGCCGGCACGTCCGCCTGTCGGGGCAGGACTCCGAGCGCGGTACCTTCTCGCAGCGCCATTCGGTGCTGATCGACCAGGAGGACGAGAGCCGCTACACGCCGTTCAATCACCTTAGCCCCGATCAGGGCCACTACGAGGTGATCAACTCGCTGCTTTCGGAAGAGGCGGTGCTTGGCTTCGAGTACGGTTATTCACTGGCCGAGCCGAATGCGCTCGCGATGTGGGAAGCCCAGTTCGGCGACTTCGCCAACGGGGCGCAGGTGCTGTTCGACCAATTCATCTCCTCGGGCGAACGCAAATGGCTGCGCATGTCGGGTCTCGTCTGCCTGCTGCCGCATGGCTATGAAGGGCAGGGACCGGAGCACTCCTCGGCGCGGCTCGAACGCTTCCTGCAGATGTGCGCCGAAGACAACATGCAGGTGGTCTATCCCACCACGCCGGCGAATTACTTCCACGTGCTGCGGCGCCAGCTGCATCGCGAAATCCGTAAACCCCTGATCCTGATGACGCCGAAATCGTTGCTGCGCCACAAGCGGGCGGTGTCGCGGCTCGACGAGCTCGGCAAGGACGCCACGTTCCACCGCATCCTCTACGATGACGCGCAGATGCTGCCGGACGAGAAGATCAAGCTGGTGGACGACGACAAGATCCGCCGCATCGTGCTGTGCTCGGGCAAGGTCTATTACGATCTCTACGAGGAACGCGAGAAGCGCGGCATCGACGACATCTACCTGATGCGCGTCGAGCAGCTCTATCCGGTGCCGCTGAAGGCACTGGTGCACGAGCTCGCCCGCTTCAAGAACGCGGAAGTCGTCTGGTGCCAGGAAGAACCGCGCAATATGGGTGCGTGGCACTTCATCGAGCCCTATCTCGAATGGGTGCTGAACCAGATCCACGCGCCGAACAAGCGTCCGCGTTACGCGGGCCGCGCGGCGGCGGCGGCGACGGCCACCGGTTTGATGTCGAAGCATCTGGCGCAGCTCAAGGCGCTGCTGGATGACGCGCTGAACTGAAAACTTTGAATTCGTCATGCCCCGCGAAAGCGGGGCATCCAGCAACCCGCGCCGTCAATTGTGACCGTCACGGATTGCTGGATCGTCCGCCCCGGAACGATGACCGCACAGGATATATTGAGGAAAACACACATGACTGACATTCGCGTTCCGACGCTCGGCGAGTCCGTGACGGAGGCCACCATTGGCCGCTGGTTCAAGAAGGCCGGCGACGCCGTGGCGGTGGACGAGCCTTTGGTGGAGCTCGAGACCGACAAGGTCACCATCGAAGTCCCGGCGCCTTCAGCGGGCGTGCTGGGCGAGATCGCCGCCAAGGACGGCGAAACCGTCGCCGTCGGCGCGCTGCTCGGACAGATCAATGACGGCGCGGCAGGCGCCAAGCCGGCGGCCGCGCCGCCCAAGAATTCTGCAGCTGCAGCTGCTCCCGCCGCGCCGCCGCCCGCCGCTGCCGCCGCACCTGCTGCGGCGCCAAAGGCCGCACCCGCGGACGCGCCGCTGGCGCCGTCGGTCCGGAAACTCTCCGTCGAAAGCGGCATCGATGCCGCTACCGTGCCTGGTTCCGGTAAGGATGGCCGCGTCACCAAGGGCGACATGCTGGCTGCGATCGAGAAGGCCGCTTCCGCGCCGACTCCGGTCAATCAGCCCGCCGCCGCCGTGCAGGTGCGAGCACCGTCGCCCGCCGACGATGCCGCGCGCGAAGAGCGCGTGAAGATGACGCGGCTGCGCCAGACCATCGCGCGCCGCCTGAAGGACGTGCAGAACACCGCGGCGATGCTCACGACCTTCAACGAGGTCGATATGAGCCACATCATGGCGATGCGGACGCAGTACAAGGACGTGTTCGAGAAGAAGCACGGCACCAAGCTCGGCTTCATGGGCTTCTTCACCAAGGCCTGCGTGCAGGCGCTCAAGGACATCCCGGCAGTCAATGCCGAGATCGACGGCACTGATCTGATCTTCAAGAATTACTACCATGTCGGCGTCGCCGTCGGCACCGACAAGGGCCTCGTCGTGCCTGTGGTACGCGACTGCGACCACAAGTCGATCTCCGACATCGAAAAGAGCATCGCCGATTTCGGCCGCCGCGCCCGTGACGGCCAGCTCAAGATCGACGAGATGCAGGGCGGCACCTTCACCATCACCAATGGCGGCATCTATGGTTCGCTGATGTCGACGCCGATCCTGAACGCGCCGCAATCCGCCATTCTCGGCATGCACAAGATCCAGGAGCGGCCGATGGCGATCGGCGGCAAGATCGAGATCCGCCCGATGATGTATCTGGCGCTGTCGTACGATCACCGCGTCATCGACGGCAAGGAAGCGGTCACCTTCCTGGTCCGCGTCAAGGAGAGCCTGGAAGATCCGGCGCGCCTGGTGCTGGATCTCTGATGGTCGCGTCCGAGTGCCCGCTGCTCGGCGGGTATTGGCGCGGCGTATTGATGGATGGGGGCGAATGTGACCGATAAAGTCGTTGTCATCACCGGCGGTAGCCGCGGCATCGGCCGCGCCACCGCGATTGCCGCGGCGGCCCGTGGCTTTCGGGTTGTCGTCGGTTACGCCAGCAACGAGGCGGCGGCGAACGAAGTCGTCACCGAGATCGAGCGCAAGAACGGCAAGGCTGTCGCTGTGAAATGCGACGTTGCCGAGGAAAGCGACATCCTCGCGCTGTTCAAGGCGGCCGATCAGTTCGGTACGTTAGGGGCGCTCGTCAATAACGGTGGTATTGTCGGTCAGAGCGGCGTGCGCGTTGACGAGATGTCGGCCGAGCGCATCCAGCGCGTGATGGCGGTCAACGTTACCGGGTCCATCCTGTGCGCACGCGAGGCCGTGAAGCGCATGTCGACCAAACATGGCGGCAAAGGCGGCGTTATCGTCAATCTTTCCTCGGTCGCGGCGAGACTCGGTGCGCCCAATACCTATGTCGATTATGCGGCGTCGAAGGGTGCCGTGGATTCGTTCACGGTCGGTCTCGGCCATGAAGTTGCCGGCGAGGGCATTCGCGTCGCCGCGATCCGGCCCGGGCTGATCGATACCGAGATTCACGCGAGCGGCGGCGAACCCGACCGCGCCCATCGCTTAGCGCATATGGTGCCGATGCAGCGCGTCGGTACCGCGGAAGAAATCGCCAATGCCATCGTCTGGCTGATGTCGGACGACGCTTCGTACGTCACCAGTGCCATCCTCGATGTATCGGGCGGCCGGTAATACCCTGTCATAGAATTCAGTTACGGGACTTCAATCATGGCTTCTTACGATCTCGTCGTCATCGGCACCGGTCCGGGCGGATATGTCTGCGCGGTGCGCGCCGCGCAACTCGGCATGAAAGTCGCCGTGGTCGAAAAGAACGCGACGCTGGGCGGCACCTGCCTCAACGTCGGCTGCATGCCGTCGAAGGCGCTGCTGCATGCGTCCGAGATGTTCGAGGAAGCCGGGCACTCCTTCGCAAAAATGGGCGTCAGCGTTTCCACGCCGAAGCTCGATCTGCCTTCAATGATGAACTTCAAGCAGCAGGGCATCGACGGCAACGTCAAGGGCGTCGAGTTCCTGATGAAGAAGAACAAGATCGACGTCATCAGCGGCACGGGCAAGATTCTCGGCGCCGGCAAGGTCGAAGTGTCCGGCAGTGACGGCAAGGCGCAGACCGTCGAGACCAAAAACATCGTGATCGCCACCGGCTCCGACATCGCGCGGCTGAAGGGCATCGAGATCGACGAGAAGCGCATCGTGTCGTCGACCGGCGCGCTGTCGTTCGACAAGGTGCCCTCACATCTGCTGGTCGTCGGCGCCGGCGTGATCGGGCTCGAGCTCGGCTCGGTGTGGCACCGGCTCGGTGCGAAGGTCACGGTGGTTGAGTTTCTCGACCGCATCCTGCCCGGCACGGATGGCGAGGTGGCAAAACAATTCCAGCGCATCCTCGAAAAGCAGGGCTTTGCGTTCAAGCTCGGCGCCAAGGTCACCGGCGTCGACACGTCAGGTAAGACGCTGTCGGTCAAGGTCGAGCCGGCGGCGGGCGGTGCGGCCGAGGCCATCGAAGCCGATGTGGTGCTGGTCTGTATCGGCCGCGTGCCCTACACCGACGGCCTCGGCCTGAAGGAGGCCGGTATCGCGCTCGACAACCGCGGCCGCGTCGAGATCGATGCGCATTTCTCGACCAGCGTGAAGGGCGTCTATGCGATCGGCGATGTGGTGGCGGGTCCGATGCTTGCGCACAAGGCCGAGGACGAAGGCGTTGCGTGTGCCGAGATCATCGCAGGGCAGGCCGGGCATGTGAATTACGACGTCATCCCAGGCGTTGTGTATACCACGCCGGAAGTGTCGTCGGTCGGCAAGACCGAGGAAGAGCTGAAGCAGGCGGGCGTCGCATACACCTCGGGCAAATTCCCCTTCACTGCCAACGGCCGCTCCAAGGTCAACCAGACCACGGACGGCTTTGTGAAGATTCTCGCAGATGCGAAGACCGATCGCGTGCTCGGCGTGCACATCATCGGCCGCGAAGCCGGCGAAATGATCCATGAAGCCGCCGTTCTGATGGAATTCGGCGGTTCCGCCGAGGATCTGGCACGAACCTGCCATGCGCATCCGACCCGCTCCGAGGCCATCAAGGAAGCAGCGCTTGCGGTCGGCAAACGGGCGATCCATATGTGATCGATGCCCGGCACACGCCGGGTCGAGATTTTCAGGTGATGCGCCGCCTACTTAAGCCGTTATGGGTTCTGCTTGCGATCATCTTCTTGATCGAAGCATGGCTGTGGGATCATCTCGAGCCGATCGTCGAGCGCGTCGTCGCGTGGATTCCGTTCCGTGCGTTCAAGCGATGGCTGTCCGAGCGTGTCGATACGCTGTCGCCGGCGATGACGTTGATCGTATTTGCGGTGCCGGTGATCCCGCTGTTTCCGCTCAAGCTGGTCGGGCTGTGGCTGCTGGCGAATGAATATTGGATCAGCGCGATCGTCGTCATCGTTCTCGGCAAGTTCGTCGGCGTCGGCGTCACCGCCTTCATCTTCGATGTGACGCGGCCGAAGCTGCTGAAGATGCAGTGGTTCAAAAAGATTTATGAGTTCATCATGATGCTGCGCGCCAGGGCAGCTGCATTGGTCGAGCCGGTCAAGCGCCGGATCGCCGAGATGCTGCGCGGCGACGGCGAGGGCTGGTCAGGTCGGATGCTGAGGCTGATCCAGCGCTTTCGCAAACGCGTGCACGAAGCGCGGTAATCGAACTCACTCTCACAGAGATCGGCTTCACCTCCCCCGATGGGAGAGGCGGGCACGCTACATCAAATGCACGGCATGCGGCGCGAACAGGCCGATCAAGGTGAATCCAATTCCGATCACGGCGAGCAGGGCGGAACCCCAGGCCAGCACGATCATGCCGGTGATGATGGTCGCCGATGCCAGCACGATGCCGATCTGGAACGCGGCCGAGGCGACTTCGTAGTGATGGTACTTGGCCATTGCCTCGTCGCGCAAATGTTCGGCTTGCTTGGCGCGCTTCATGAGCTCTTCCGAGCCCTCGCCGGTTTCCGGCTCCGAGCGATAGCGCGCCGCAGTCTTGGTCCAGTCGTCGATCTGCTTTTGCAGCGCCGCCTTTGCGGCCGGATCAGTAGTGACCCCGAGGCTCAGCTTGGCGTGCTCGGCGGTGGCCTGAACCGTGGTGCGGCGGATGCTCTTGGCTTGAAAGAACGCCCAAAGGTTCGACGCCTCGACATTCTTGCTGATCGATTCGGTCTGCGCGCCCTTGCCGAGGGTCTCCGACAGCGCAAGAAACAGCGCAATGACGGCGATCAGCAATGCGATTCTCTTGTTGGAGCTGGAAGCGTGCTCGGCGTGCTCCGCATGCTCCATACTTTCATGTGCGCCCATGATTCCCTCCTGCCAGGTGACCTGCTTACGATTGCCGGAACCATTCGGCCAGCGCAAGGGGCGGGCAGGGGAAGTGCACGATGTGACGATAGTATGTCGGAGCGCGGCCGGCGTTCAGCCGCGCGGATGCGCCGTCTTGTACACTTCCAGCAGCCGCTCGCTGTCGATGCCGGTATAGATCTGCGTGGTCGAGAGCGAGGCGTGGCCGAGCAATTCCTGGATCGCGCGCAGATCGCCGCCGCGCGACAGCAGGTGGGTGGCAAATGAATGCCGCAGCGCATGCGGCGTCGCGCTGTCGGGCAGGCCGAGCGCGCCTCGCAACCGCTCCATGGTGAGCTGGATGATTCGCGGGCTGAGCGGCCCGCCGCGTGCGCCGACGAAAATCGGTCCCTCCGGGTTAAGCTGATGCGGGCAGACGGCGGTGTAATCGGCGATCAGCGCCAGCACGTTTTGCAGCACCGGCACCATGCGGGTCTTGTTGCCCTTGCCGGTCACGATGATGACGTCACCTTCGCCGGGCAGCGGAACGTCGCGCTTTTTCAGCCCGAGCGCCTCGGAGATGCGCAGGCCCGAACCATACAGCAGCGCCATCACGGCGGCGTCGCGCGCCCAGATCCAGGGATCGCGATCCTCGCCGGCGCGTTCGTCGGCATCGGCAAAACGTTTGGCGGCCGCCATCTGGATCGGCTTCGGCAGGCTCTTGCCGATTTTCGGCGCACGGATCGCCGAGAGCGCGCCGACCTTGCCCTTGCCTTCGCGCTCCAGGAAACGTCCGAACGAGCGCAG
This sequence comes from Bradyrhizobium sp. AUGA SZCCT0177, assembly GCF_018130125.1. Taxonomy (NCBI): domain Bacteria; kingdom Pseudomonadati; phylum Pseudomonadota; class Alphaproteobacteria; order Hyphomicrobiales; family Nitrobacteraceae; genus Bradyrhizobium; species Bradyrhizobium sp. AUGA SZCCT0177. The sequence continues at coordinate 59,884 of NZ_JAFCMA010000023.1, forward strand.
CCCCGCCAGCGCCCGCATCAGCGAGCGGCCCCCGATGTCGTCGGCGCGGCGCATCGCCATGAAGGCCCTGATGTCGCTGGCTTCCAGCGCTGCAAACCCCTTGAGCGTAACTTTTCGGCCCCAGTGCTCGGCGAGAAAGATCAGGCATTGCCGGAGGTCGCGGGCGTAGGCCTCCAGCGTTTTGGGCGACAGCCGCCGTTCGGCGCGCAGATGCGACAGCCAGCGCGTCATTTCCAGCGCCAGCGTCGCGTCGGCGCAATCGAGTTCGATCGGTTGAAGTGACGGAACAGGCTTGGTCATGGACTATGGGCGCCCTGATTCTCCTGATTATATCGCACCTCTTTCGTTTACCGTTCGCTAACTTGCCCCCACCAGCGCCGGTGCCACTGGCCCTCGCCGTCGGGCGCCCTTAACTTGAGCGCCTCTTAACTTAAGTCCCTGCACCCCTTAAGCCTGATTCCCGATGGACCATTCGACGCGCAGCAGCAGTTCCTCCGCCTCATCGACACGCGTCGTCGATGTGCTGGTGCCGGTTGCGCTCAATCAGGCCTATTCGTATCGCGTGCCGCGCGGCATGGAGCTGAAGCCCGGCGACGTCGTCTGCGTGCCGCTGGGGCCGCGCGAGGTGGTGGCGGTGGTGTGGGCGGAAAACGCCAATCCCGATCCGCGCCTGCATAACCGCTTAAAAGATGTCGGCGAAAAGCTCGATGTGCCACCGTTGAAGGAGGAACTGCGTTCGCTCGTCGATTGGGTCGCCAATTACACGCTTTCCGCCCGCGGCATGGTGCTGCGCATGAGCTTGCGGATGGGCGAAAATCTCGGCCCCGAACGGATGCGCCTTGGCGTGCGGCTGGTCGGTGAGCCGCCGCGGCGCCTGACGCCGGCGCGACGGCGGGCGATTGACGTGCTGTCGGATGGCCTGCTGCACGGCAAGTCCGAAGCCGCCCGGGAGGCCGGCGTCAGTTCGGGCGTGATCGACGGGCTGGTCGATGAGGGCACGCTTCAAATCGAGGCGATGCCGCCGCCGCTGGCGCCGCCGGCGCCCGATCCGTCGTTTGCCCAGCCTGAATTCTCCCGGCAGCAGCGCACGGCTGTGGACGCGATGCGGGCGCTGGCGGCGAATGGCAGCTTTCACGTCGCACTGCTCGATGGCGTCACCGGCTCGGGCAAGACCGAAGTCTATTTCGAGGCGATCGCCGAAATCATCCGCCGCGGCAAGCAGACGCTGATCCTGATGCCGGAGATCGCGCTGACGGGACAATTCCTCGATCGCTTCGCGCTGCGTTTTGGCGTGCGTCCTCTGGAGTGGCATTCCGAACTGACGCCGCGCACCCGCGCCCGCAACTGGGCGGCAATCGCAGCCGGCGAAGCGCCGGTCGTGGTCGGCGCGCGCTCGGCCTTGTTCCTACCCTATGCTGATCTCGGCCTGATCATCGTTGATGAGGAGCACGACCAGGCCTACAAGCAGGATGACGGCGCGCATTATCACGCCCGCGACATGGCGGTGGTGCGCGCGCATATCGCGAAAATCCCGATCATCCTGGCCTCGGCCACGCCGTCGATCGAGACCGAAGTCAACGCGCGCAAGGGACGCTATCAGCGCGTCGCGCTGCCGTCGCGTTTCGGCGGCCAGCATATGCCGCAGATCGAGGCGATCGATTTGCGCCGCGAACCGCCGCCGCGCGGCCGCTTCGTCTCGCCGCGGCTTGCCGATTACATCGGGCAGGCGATCGAGAAGCGCGAGCAGGCGCTGTTGTTCCTCAATCGCCGCGGCTACGCACCGCTGACGCTGTGCCGCGCCTGCGGGCATCGCTTCTCCTGCACGATCTGTGACGCCTGGCTGGTGGATCATCGCTTTCGCCAGCGGCTGGTCTGTCACCATTGCGGCTTCTCGATGCCGCGCCCGAATATCTGTCCGCACTGCGCAGCCGAGGAATCGCTCGCCGCCATCGGGCCCGGTGTCGAACGCCTGCAGGAGGAGGCCGCGCAGTTGTTCCCGAACGCGCGCACCATGGTGCTGTCGAGCGACCTGATCACCTCGATCGAAACCATGCGCAGCGAGCTGAATGAAATCGCCGAGGGCCGCGTCGACATCATCATCGGCACGCAATTGGTGGCGAAGGGGCATAATTTCCCGCGGCTCAATCTGGTCGGTGTCGTCGATGCAGATTTGGGCCTGAGCAATGGCGATCCGCGCGCGGCCGAGCGGACGTTTCAATTGCTGAACCAGGTGATCGGCCGCGCCGGGCGCGACCAGGGCCGCGGCATCGGTTACCTGCAGACCCATCAGCCCGATCATCCCGTGATGAAGGCGTTGGTCGCAAGCGATCGCGAGGCGTTCTATGCCACTGAAATCGATCAGCGCGAACGATCGGGATATCCGCCGTTCGGCCGGCTCGCCAGCCTGATCATTTCCGCCGGCGACCGGCCGACCGCCGAAGGTTTTGCGCGCAAGCTCGCCGCCATCGCGCCGATCGACGAGCGCATCCAGGTACTGGGGCCTGCAGAAGCGCCGCTGGCAGTGATCAAGGGCCGCTATCGCTTCCGGCTGTTGGTGAAATCGCTGCGCAATGTCGATCTGTCGGACTATCTGCGTGAATGGCTCGCGGCGGGGCCGAAGACAAAAGGCAATCTCAAGCTCGAGGTCGACGTCGATCCGCAGAGTTTTTTGTAGAAGCCCATTATTTGCGGGTGGCAGTCCACCTCAGCCATTCGACCACAGATTGGTCGTGTATCCCTGCTCGACAAAGGCATCGATTTTCGCCGCCTGATCCTCGTCGGCGCCGGCCCTCGCCGCGAAGACTTTTCCGAACGAGATGCGCTTGGGTTCCGGCCAATGCTCGGGTTGCCAGAGCTTTGACCGGAGCACCGAGCGCGCGCAGTGGAAATAGCAGCGTTCGATATGGATCCGGATCGCCAGCAGCGCCGGGCGGCCTTCCTTGCCAAGTGTCGCCAGCAGTTCGGCATCGTCAAAGATCTCGGCCCGGCCCGAGAGCCGCAGCGTCTCGCCGGTCCGGGGGCGCAGGAAAATCATCCCGATCCGGCCGGTCTCGATGATGTTCTGCAGGCCGAACGCAAGGTTATTGCCCGCCCGTTCCGGGAGCAGAACCGTTGTTTCATTTTCGACGCGGACAAACCCGGGCTCGTCGCCTTTCGGCGATACCTCGATCGGCCCGTCGCGACCGGCCGTGGCCATCAGCCCAAACGGGCACGTTTGCAGGAAATCGATCGCCTGTTCGTCGAGATAGGGAGCTATCTTGGCCTTGGTGGTCGCCCGGGGTTCGGGAAGAACATTTCTCAGTTGTTCCACGGTTTTGATCTGGCTCATGATCGATCTCGTCAGTGCTGGTTCAAGGCTGCGGAAGGCGGTGCGCCTGTTGCCTTCGGAACCTAGCACGACCCTCCTGCCACCGTGGTGGCCAGAGCGGCTCCGCGCCGTGCGGGCGGGGTAGCAGCGAGTGGCCCTGCCGGCTCGAGCGCGCCCAAATAAAAAGCCTGCCGTCATTTGCGACGGCAGGCCCTTATCGGTGCGCGAAAGATTCCGCGATCGTTACGCTACGCAACGCTTACCAGGTCTGTTGAACCGGAAACGGCGCTTGATCAGCGCTTTTAGGAGACGACCTCGGCGGTGATGCGGCCGACGCCCTTGGCGCGGGTCAGTCCGACCGCGCTGGCAGCGCCGGTCGAAAGGTCGAGCACGCGCCCCTTAATGAACGGGCCGCGGTCGTTGATGGTGACGATGACGCTGCGGCCGCCATGGGTCACCCTGAGCTTGGTGCCGAACGGCAGGCTGCGGTGGGCGGCGGTCATGGCGTTCTGGTTGAAGCGCTGGCCGGATGCGGTCTTGCTGCCGGATTCATTGCCGTAAAAGGAAGCCATGCCCGAGAAGCTGCGCCCGGAGCTTGAGCCGATCGAGGCGTTGGCGTCCTGCCAGTTGCTGTTGGCCTTTTGGGCGTGGTGGGAATGGTGATGGTGATGACGGTGGTGCCTGGATTTGGCCGAAGCTTCGGTAATGCTGCCACCGGCCAGGAGAGTTGCGGCAATCAAAGCGAACGCTGTACGCGACCGGATGATAGATCCCGGCAGCAGGTTCTTCGTATTCAACATATAAATAATCCCTCAGACAGTATTGCCACATATGTGACAAGTGGAACCCCCGTTCCCGTGTGTGAGATGGCCGTTTGATTAGGCAATGAGGCATGAATTGGGCAGTAATCCTCGTTTTTCGCTGGCTGACATATCTTGTTACCCAGATCAACTAATCGAATCGTATTTATTAATACATTGCTTTAACGAATTTTTAACCATTCCAATACTTGAAATTATTGATGAGTTAAGTGTTCGTTAGTGTTCGCGACGTTACGGCAAGTAAACGGCGGGGAACTGGATTCGGGTTGTTCCGGAGATACATGGCGCCCATGCAAATACGGGCGGAACGATTGAGCTTGTCGCTGACGCGCCGTTCCGGCGCGGGCCTGCGCGGCAAAATCGTGACGGGCGTTTCGCTGCGAACTGGCGCTGGAAAACTGGCCGAAAAACTGGCCTTGGAAAATTGGATTAGAGGCCAACTAAAATAGTCGTGCGACAAGGCATCGCCCGCGCGCGCCGTCATGTTGCACCTGCGCGCTTGCTATGTTAGCAAAGCCGCGATTTTAACGATCCCGGCACCTCTCGTGCCGGTCGAAAATCGAAGTCCCGCTTGAATTCCAAGGGCTTGGATCGCTAGGCGCCGCTTCCGTGGCGACGGTTTTTCCCTTGCGAGTTTGACAGCAAAAAAGAGCGTCTCTGTGGCTGCTGAAGATCCGTCCGTTTCGGGAGTGTCAGGCCGTTATGCAACGGCCTTGTTCGAGTTGGCGCGCGACGAGAAATCGATCGACGCAGTAAAAGCCGATCTCGATAGATTCGAGGCCATGCTGGCCGACAGCGCTGATTTGAAGCGCCTGGTCCGCAGTCCGGTATTCTCGGCAGATGCGCAGTCGAAGGCGCTCACCGCGATTCTCGACAAGGCCGGAATTTCGGGCACTTCTGCCAAATTTCTCAAAGTCCTGACCGCCAATCGCCGGCTGTTCGCCGTCGGCGACGTGATCCGCGCCTTCCGCGCGCTGGTGGCGAAGTTCAAGGGCGAGGCTACGGCAGACGTCACCGTCGCCGAAGCGCTCAGCGACAAGAATCTCGACGCTCTCAAGACCGCACTGAAATCAGTGACGGGCAAGGACGTCGCGCTCAACGTGAAAGTCGATCCCTCTATTATCGGCGGCCTAGTGGTCAAGCTCGGCAGCCGCATGGTGGATAGTTCGCTTCGCACCAAACTCAATTCGATCAAGCACGCGATGAAAGAGGCAGGCTGATGGACATCCGCGCCGCGGAAATTTCCGCGATCCTCAAAGACCAGATCAAGAATTTCGGCCAGGAGGCTGAAGTTACCGAAGTCGGACAGGTGTTGTCCGTCGGCGACGGCATTGCCCGCGTCTACGGCCTCGACAACGTCCAGGCCGGTGAGATGGTCGAGTTCGAGAACGGCACCCGCGGCATGGCGCTCAACCTCGAAACCGACAACGTCGGTATCGTGATCTTCGGCGCCGACCGCGAGATCAAGGAAGGCCAGACCGTCAAGCGCACCCGCGCCATCGTCGATACGCCCGTCGGCAAGGGCCTGCTCGGACGCGTCGTCGACGCGCTCGGCAATCCGATCGACGGCAAGGGGCCGATCCAGGCCACCGAACGCAAGCGGGTCGACGTCAAGGCGCCCGGCATCATTCCGCGCAAATCGGTCAACGAGCCGATGGCAACCGGCCTCAAGGCGATCGACGCACTGATCCCGGTCGGCCGCGGCCAGCGCGAGCTGATCATCGGCGACCGCCAGACCGGCAAGACCGCGATCGCGCTCGACACCATTCTGAACCAGAAGCCGCTCAACGCGCAGCCGGACGAGAACCTAAAGCTGTATTGCGTCTATGTCGCGATCGGTCAGAAGCGTTCGACCGTTGCCCAGTTCGTGAAAGTGCTCGAAGAGCAGGGCGCACTGGAATACTCGATCATCGTTGCAGCCACCGCTTCCGATCCGGCGCCAATGCAGTACATCGCGCCGTTCACCGGCTGCACCATGGGTGAATATTTCCGCGACAACGGGATGCACGCCGTCATCATCTATGACGATTTGTCCAAGCAGGCCGTCGCCTATCGCCAGATGTCGCTGCTGCTGCGCCGTCCGCCGGGCCGCGAAGCCTATCCGGGCGACGTGTTCTATCTGCATTCCCGCCTGCTCGAGCGTGCGGCCAAGCTCAACAAGGATCAGGGCTCGGGTTCGCTGACCGCGCTGCCGGTCATTGAAACCCAGGCCAACGACGTGTCGGCCTACATTCCGACCAACGTGATTTCGATTACCGACGGCCAGATCTTCCTGGAAACCGACCTGTTCTTCCAGGGCATCCGCCCGGCGGTGAACGTCGGTCTGTCGGTGTCGCGCGTCGGATCGTCGGCGCAGACCAAGGCGATGAAAAAGGTCGCCGGCAAGATCAAGGGCGAACTGGCGCAGTACCGCGAAATGGCGGCGTTCGCGCAGTTCGGCTCCGACCTCGACGCCTCGACCCAGCGCCTGCTGAATCGCGGTTCGCGCCTGACCGAACTCCTGAAGCAGCCGCAGTTCTCGCCGCTGAAGATGGAAGAGCAGGTCTGCGTGATCTGGGCCGGCACCAACGGCTATCTTGATGCGCTTCCGCTCAACAAGGTGCGTCCTTTCGAAGACGGCCTGCTGTCGCTGCTGCGCGGCAAGAACGTCGAGATCCTCAACAGCATCCGCGAAACTCGCGATCTCAGCGACGACACCGCGGGCAAGCTGAAGGCGGTTGTCGAGAGTTTCTCCAAGACGCTTGCATAATCCGTCATGGCCGGGCTTGTCCCGGCCATCCACGTCTTTTGGCGTGGAGAAAAGACAAGACGTGGATGCCCGGCACGAGGCCGGGCATGACCAACGAGGGGTTCGCGGCCGGGCTGAAAAGCAGGTCGCAAGGGTGAACTAAGAATGGCTTCACTGAAAGACATGCGGGTCCGCATCGCCTCGACCAAGGCGACGCAGAAGATCACCAAGGCCATGCAGATGGTCGCAGCCTCCAAGCTGCGCCGCGCGCAGACCGCCGCCGAAGCGGCGCGGCCCTACGCGGAAAAAATGGACGCGGTGATCTCGAACATCGCAACCGCAGCCGCGGGTTCACCGGGCGCGCCGGCGCTGTTGGCCGGTACCGGTAACGATCAGGTTCACCTGCTGCTGGTTTGCACCGGCGAGCGTGGTCTGTCGGGCGCGTTCAATTCCTCGATCGTGCGTCTGGCGCGCGAACGCGCGCTGTCGCTGATCGCCCAAGGCAAAGAGGTCAAGTTCTTCTGCGTCGGCCGGAAGGGCTACGAGCAGCTCCGCCGCCAGTTCGACAAGCAGATCGTCGAACATCTTGACCTGAAATCGGTGCGTCAGCTCGGCTTCATCAATGCCGAGGATATCGCCAGGAAGGTCCTGGCGCGCTTCGACGCCGGCGAATTCGACGTCTGCACGCTGTTCTATTCGCGCTTCAAATCCGTGATCTCTCAGATCCCGACCGCGCAGCAGATCATCCCGCTGGTGGTTGAAGAGCCGGCCGCGAATGCCGGTCCGTCGACGTCCTACGAATATGAGCCGGAAGAAGACGAGATCCTGACGCGCCTGTTGCCGCGCAATCTCGCGGTGCAGATCTTCCGCGCGCTGCTGGAAAACAACGCTTCGTTCTACGGCGCGCAGATGAGCGCGATGGACAACGCCACCCGCAACGCCGGCGACATGATCCGCAAGCAGACCCTTATCTACAACCGCACCCGTCAGGCCCAGATCACCAAGGAGCTGATCGAAATCATCTCCGGCGCCGAGGCACTCTAGCCATTCGCGCGACACCCTGACGGACTTCCAGAGACAAGAATTCGAAGGAGAGAGTTTTATGGCCGCAGCAGCAAACCAGACCGGACACATCGTCCAGGTCATCGGCGCCGTCGTCGACGTGCAGTTCGAAGGGCATCTGCCCGCCATTCTGAACGCGATTGAGACCACCAACAATGGTAACCGTCTGGTGCTTGAAGTCGCCCAGCATCTCGGCGAATCCACGGTGCGCACCATCGCCATGGACACCACCGAGGGCCTGGTCCGCGGCGGTGAGGTTACCGATACTGGCGCGCCGATCATGGTGCCGGTCGGTGCCGGCACGCTCGGCCGCATCATCAACGTGATCGGCGAACCGATCGATGAAGCCGGTCCGGTGGTGTCGGAAGGCATGCGGCCGATCCATGCGGAAGCGCCGAGCTATACCGACCAGTCCACCGAAGCTGAAATTCTCGTCACCGGCATCAAGGTCGTCGACCTGCTGGCGCCCTACGCCAAGGGCGGCAAGATCGGCCTGTTCGGCGGCGCCGGCGTCGGCAAGACCGTGCTGATTCAGGAACTGATCAACAACGTCGCGAAGGCGCACGGCGGTTACTCGGTGTTCGCCGGCGTCGGCGAGCGTACCCGCGAAGGCAACGACCTCTATCACGAGTTCATCGAGTCGAAGGTCAACGCCGATCCGCACAATCCCGATCCGAACGTGAAGTCGAAATGCGCGCTGGTGTTCGGTCAGATGAACGAACCCCCGGGCGCCCGTGCCCGCGTCGGCCTTACCGGCCTGACCGTCGCCGAACACTTCCGCGATCAGGGGCAGGACGTGCTGTTCTTCGTCGACAACATCTTCCGCTTCACCCAGGCAGGCTCGGAAGTGTCGGCGCTCTTGGGTCGTATTCCTTCGGCGGTGGGTTACCAGCCGACGCTCGCCACCGACATGGGCGCGCTGCAGGAGCGCATCACCACCACGCACAAGGGCTCGATCACCTCGGTGCAGGCGATCTACGTGCCGGCCGACGACTTGACCGACCCGGCGCCCGCAACCTCGTTCGCCCATTTGGACGCGACCACGGTGTTGAACCGCGCGATTTCGGAAAAGGGCATCTACCCCGCGGTGGATCCGCTCGACTCGACCTCCCGCATGCTGTCCCCGCTGGTCGTCGGCCAGGAGCACTACGAGACCGCGCGTATGGTTCAGCAGGTGTTGCAGCGCTACAAGTCGCTGCAGGACATCATCGCCATTCTCGGCATGGACGAACTCTCCGAAGAGGACAAGATCGCGGTTGCCCGCGCCCGCAAGATCGAGCGCTTCCTGTCGCAGCCGTTCCATGTCGCCGAAGTGTTCACCGGCTCGCCCGGCAAGTTCGTCGACCTCGCCGACACCATCAAGGGCTTCCGCGGATTGTGCGAAGGCAAGTACGACCATCTGCCGGAAGCGGCCTTCTACATGGTCGGCAACATTGAAGAAGCCGTCGAGAAGGGCAAGAAGCTGGCTGCCGAGGCAGCCTAAGGCGAATGGCGAACAGGGAGTAGCGAATAGATATTCGCCTTTCCATTCGCCACTCACTATTCGCTACGCGCCACTTCCTATTCGCAGGACTACTCCATGGCCACCTTCCACTTCGATCTGGTCTCCCCCGAAAAACTCGCCTTCTCCGGCGAAGTCGATCAGGTTGACGTGCCCGGCGTCGAAGGCGATTTCGGCGTGCTGGCCGGCCATGCGCCGGTTGTGGCCGCAGTCCGTCCGGGCATCTTGACCATCACCTCCGGCGGCACGCATCAGAAGATCATCGTGCTCGGTGGCCTTGCCGAAGTGTCGGAGAAGGGCCTCACCGTGCTCGCCGACGTCGCCATCTCGACGCAGGAGCTCGACAGGACGCAGTTCGCCGAGACGATTGCCGAGATGGAAGCCAAGCTCGCCGAGAAGGAAGGCTCCGAACTCGACCACGCCATCGAGCGGCTCGATCACTTCAAGAGCATCGAGCACCAGATCAGCACGACGGCGATGCATTAAGCCCCGGGGTCCCGCTCCGGGGCGCAATGAAGGCCCCTGATAACACCAGCGCTCGTCACACCGTGACGGGCGCTGAACTTTTTGCGGCAGTATTTCTTTCGCGAGCCGCCCCGGTCAACGAAGCTCTCAGCGGGTGCGCCAAGCGCGACACTGATTGCCGCATCGCCGCGATCGGACCAGTCACGGTCGGACCGAACTAGCGGCTTATATCAGCTCTGCGCTTTCATCCCGCGCAGCAATGCCGGCAATCCGGCCAGATCTTTCAGTATGAAATCGGCGAGCGCGGCATCGGGCCAGCGAACATGGTTGCGACCCCAAGGGCCGCGTTCAAGTAAGGCGGTCTTCATGCCAAAATTCCGTGCCGGAATGACGTCGTTATCGAGACGGTCACCGACATAGAGCACTTCGGCTGGATCGAACTCGGACATTGTGGAGGTCTTCGCGAGGGTCTCGCGATAGAAATCGAGCGAAGGCTTGTCGACGCCGAGCTCCGCCGAGGTCGTGATCAATCTGGCCTCCAGGCCGAACGATTCGAGCGCCGCCTTGGCCGTGGGCGGCTGATTGCCGGCGATACCGACAAACCAGCCGTCTTGCGTCAGTTCGGACAGGCATGGCCTGGCGTCGGCATAGAGATCGCGCGCTTCAATCCTGAAATCAGTTCCGCTTCGCTTGCGCTCGGCGGCGGCGGCACGGACGTCAAAACCCGGCCGCAGCCGCTCGAAGATCAGGCGGTAATTTTCGCCTTTGGCAATGATATCGTCGAGCACGGCCAGAAACTCGGCCCTATCGACGCCCATGGTGTCGGCCCAGCCGTGCAGCAGGCGCGTTTCGTCGATCAGCGTCTCGCCAACGTCGAAAAATATCGCGCGGATCGGCATCGGCACTTTCTCAAGTCGGCGTGGTTGAAAATCGTGCGAACGCCGCGGCGACGGCCATGTACACCTCGCGCCGGAACGGCACCACGAGATCGGCGACGCGGTCGAGCCGTTCCCAGCGCCATTGGTCGAATTCGGCCGGCTGCCCGTTGCGCGGCGTCAGCGGGTCGATCTCGTCGTCGCGCCCGGTGTAGCGCAGGGCGAACCATTTCTGCCGCTGGCCGCGGAATTTTGCGAGGCGATGCGAGGGCGGACCGTCATAGGGCGGAAACTCGTAAGTCATCCAGTCGGTTTCACCGAGATGCTCGGCGCTGACTGCGCCGGTCTCCTCCCAGAGTTCGCGCATCACGGCATCACGCGGGTTCTCGTCGGCGTCGATGCCGCCCTGCGGCATCTGCCATTCGAGACCGGGCAGGATGATCTCGGGTCCATCGTCGCGAAAGCGCCGGCCGATCAGCACCTGACCGGCGGCATTGAACAGGGCGATCCCGACATTGGGGCGGTAGGGTTTTGTATCTGTCATCGAAGGTTGATGCGTTTGGCGTCATTCCGGGATGGTCCGAAGGACCAGATCACAGATGCGCAAACTGCGCATCGGGGAATCTCGAGATTCTCCGCTGTGCAATAGCACATCGTAGTTCGCTCGCTTCGCTCACGCCCCGGAATGACGGATACATTACTTGCCCGCGAGGCCGGAAAATTCCTTCACCACGCGTTCATAGACCGGCCGCTTGAACGGCACGATCAGATTCGGAAGATTCTTCATCGGCTCCCAGCGCCAACTGATGAATTCGGCCTTGTGGCCGCCGCCGGGGCTCGCGACATTGATCTCGCTATCCTTGCCGGTGAAGCGGACCGCAAACCATTTCTGGCGCTGCCCGCGGTAACGGCCCTTCCAGGTCCGGCCGGCCACGGTGCGCGGAATGTCGTAGATCAGCCAGTCGGAGACCTCGCCGAGCTTCTCCACCGATCGGACGCTGGTTTCCTCGTAGAGCTCGCGCTTCGCCGCCGCCCAAGTGTCCTCACCGGGGTCGACGCCGCCTTGCGGCATCTGCCAGACGTGCGTCTCGTCGACATGCTCGATGCCTCCGGCGCGGCGACCGATGAAGACCAGCCCCGCTGCGTTGATCAGCATCATGCCGACGCATGTCCGGTAAGGCAGGTCTTCGTAGCGCGCCATTCCGTCAGGTTTCCTACACACAGTTCGAGCGATCAGGCGGGCGAAGCCGGCAATGCCGGATCGGCGCCATCAGGTTGATCCCTAGCCTGATTTTGATTTCAGCATCGCCGTTGTCAATGGCACAAGCAGGATGCCACGGTTCTCGAGCGTCTTGATCCAGGCGGCGATCCGCTCGATCGAAATCGGCAGGGCAGAGGCGACGCCGACGGCCAAGCCGCGTTCCTTGGCCAAGGTTTCGAGCTTGAGCAGCGTCCGGTCGATCTCGGCCGAGGTCGGCACCGCGTCGATGGTGAAATCGGCCTTGGTGAAGGGCATCGCCTGACCCGCCGCCAATGCGGGGGCGGCGCTACGCGGGGTGGAGCCGTCATCGAGATAGCCGAGGCCGCGCTTGGCCGCCTCGCGGATGATCGGCTGCATCACGGCGTCCGTCGCCACGAAGCGCGCGCCCATGAAGTTGGCGATCCCCGCATAGCCCTGGATCCGGCTCATATGCCAATACAGACGGTCGATATTCTGCTCGGGCGCCAGCGTCGTCAGCAGGGTCTGCGGGCCGGGATCGTTGTCGGGATAATCGAACGGCTCCATCGGGACCTGCAGGAGGATCTCGTGGCGTTGCGCCCGCGCGCGCTCGGCGAGTTTCGTCGGGTCGGCCCCGTAGGGCGTGAACGCCAGCGTCACGGCGGGCGGCAACTTCATGATGGCATCAACCGTCTTGGCGGCGCCGACACCGAGGCCTCCAACGACGATGGCGACAACGGGCATTTTGGCGGCCTTGGCGCGGTCGGCGTCGGCGGCATAGACCGTAAACGGCTTCAGGCCGTCGGCAACCACCGGGATCATGCCGTAGCGCGACTTCTCCAGCAGGCGCGGATCGATGCCGGCCATCGCGGTTGCGGGCGCTGTCTCCGCATCGTTGTTGTTGCCGGCATCGCCGCCGATCACGACGTCCTGCCGCTTGCCGCTGGATCCGTCGATGATGGTGACAGTCTTGTTCTCGCCGGCCGCAGTCTGTTTGGGCGCGGATTTCGCAGCCTGCTCGACGGGACCGGACGCGGCCGCGGTGGCTTTCTCGTCAACCACGGGCGTCTTGCGCATGGCGACGTGCGCGACCGGCTCGCCGCCAAAGGGATTGTCCGTAAACAGGGCGATGGTGGCAAAGCCGACCAGGAACAGGCCAAGCAGCACGGCCAGTGCCTGCATCGCGGTGAACGGCAGCCGGAACCGGCGCTTTTTGCGCTTGGTTTCCTGTCCGAGCGGCGTGCTCAGCTCGTCGGCCGTTTCCGTCATGGACCTCCCCGAATCAACCGCGCCGACGATACCACGATGGACTGGATTCGAACGCTCGCGACCCGCTCAAAAGCCGTCCACCCCGGGATGCCGCGGGGGATAGTTGGAACTGGCAACAAAAAAGGCGGCCCGAAGGCCGCCTTTTTTCACGGGAATTGACTTAGGTTCGATCAGATTTGGGTTCGATCAGTTCGCCGCCTTGGTGGCGGGCTTGTCGATCGCCGCCTTGTCGCCGGTCGCGGGCGCCGCGGTGGCGGTCGACTTGATGCCGTGCAGCAGGTCGGCCGCGGTCTTCAGCGCCTTGTCGTCCTTGGCGTCCGGCGGCACGTAGGATTGCGAGCCGGTCTTCTCGTCGCCGTCGTTCTTCAGATGGCCGCGGAGCGAGGCTTCGCCCTTGGTGTCGGTACGCGACTTCAGCTCGTCGGGGACGTCCTGCAGCACCTCGATATCGGGAACGATGCCTTTGGCCTGGATAGATTTGCCCGACGGCGTGTAATAGCGCGCGGTGGTCAGACGCAGCGCGCCGTTGCCGCTGCCGAGCGGGATGATGGTCTGGACCGAGCCCTTGCCGAAAGAGCGGGTACCGATCAGCGTCGCGCGCTTGTGGTCCTGCAGCGCACCCGCCACGATTTCGGAAGCGGAGGCGGAGCCACCGTTGATCAGCACGATCACCGGCTTGCCCTTTGTCAGGTCGCCGACATGCGCAGCGCGGCGCTGGGTTTCCTCGGCATTGCGGCCGCGGGTCGAGACGATCTCGCCGCGCTCGAGGAAGGTGTCGGAAACCGTCACCGCTTCCTCCAGCAAGCCGCCGGGATTGTTGCGCATGTCGATGATGAAGCCCTTCAGCTTGTCGGCGCCGATCTGATTCGTCAGATTGCCGATCTCGCGCTTGAGGCCCTCGGTGGTCTGTTCGTTGAAGGTCGTGATGCGGATATAGGCGATATCTTCGCTTTCGACGCGGGCGCGCACCGAGCGGACGCGGATATTGTCGCGTACCAGCGTGACTTCGATCGGATTGTCCTGGCCCTTGCGGATGATCTTGAGCCGGATCTTGGTGTTGACCGGCCCGCGCATCTTCTCGACGGCCTGGTTGAGGGTGAGACCCTGCACGGCTTCGTCGTCGAGATTGGTGATGATGTCGTTGGCCATGATGCCGGCCTTCGACGCCGGCGTGTCGTCGATCGGGGACACGACCTTGATCAGGCCGTCTTCCATCGTGACTTCGATGCCGAGGCCGCCGAACTCACCGCGGGTCTGCACCTGCATGTCGCGGAAGCTCTTGGCGTCCATGTAGCTGGAATGCGGATCGAGACCGGCCAGCATGCCCGAGATGGCGGACTCGACCAGCTTGGAATCGTCCGGCTTCTCGACGTAGTCGCTGCGCACGCGCTCGAACACATCGCCGAACAGATTGAGCTGGCGATAGGTGTCCGAGGTCGCCGCACGCGCGACCGATCCCATCAGCACAGAACGAGGCTGCGTCACGAAGAGCGTCAATGCTGCGCCGGTGGCGGCGCTGAGGAGAATTACTGAAGTCTTGCGCATCATCCGCGAACCTTTTCGCCTTCATTTGCGGCCCACCATGGGCCTGGATCGATTGGAGTGCCGTCCTTACGGAACTCAACATAGAGCACGGGCTGACTCGCGGTGGTGGCGAGAATGGATGCAACCTGGGATGTCGACCCCATGGTCGCGACCGGCTCCCCCGTAAGTACAAACTGGCCGATGTTAACCGAAATGCGCTCCATCCCGGCGATCAGGACATGATACCCGCCACCGGCATTGAGGATCAAGAGTTGTCCGTAGCTGCGGAACGGCCCGGCGTAAACAACCCAGCCGTCACACGGGGTTGTGACCTGGGCACCGGCCCGGGCTGCCAAGGAAATGCCTTTTTCGACGCCACCTGCGCCGTCGGAACCGCCAAAATCGCGAATCTTGCGGCCATTGACCGGCAGGGCGAACAATCCCTTGGCGGAGGCAAAGGCGATCGCCGGGCTGAGCCGCGCAGGATCCTTCAGCGCCCCCAGATTGGGCTTGCCGCCGGGGGTCACCGGGGCCCCCTTCAGGCTGGCGGTGGCGGCCGCCTTGGCGGCGCTTTTCAGGTCCTGCTCCAGTTTGGCGATCAGGCCCTGCAAACTGTCGACCTGTTTGGACAGCGTGATGGCGCGGGCGGCTTCCGCTTCCATGTCCTTTTCGATCGCGCTCTGCTTGCGCTGCCGCTCCTCGACCAGCGCCGCCATCCGGATCTGATCGTCTTTCAACTTGTCACGGTCGAGCGCCAGCGCATCGCGCTCGGTGGCGATGGTCTTGCGGAGCGCGACGAGTTCGCCGAGATCGTTGGCCAATCTTTCCGCGCGACCGCGGAGCTCGGGCACAACAGATCCGAGCAGCATGGCGGTGCGGAGCGATTGCAGCGCGTCTTCCGGGCGGACCAGCAGCGCCGGCGGTGTGCGCCGTCCAGCACGCTGCAGCGCCGCCAGCACCTCGATGATCTCGGCGCGGCGCGAGTCGAGGGAGCCGCGAATCTGCTGCTCACGGCTGTCGAGCGGACGCAGCCGCGCTTCGGCGTCGCCGATGCGCGTTTCCACGCCGCGCACCTGGGCGGCGATGTCGATCAGCTGCGCGTTGAGCTTGCTGCGGTCCTGCCCGATCGCTGCGATATCAGCTTTAAGCTTCTGCTGCAGCTCGGCGGCCTTCTTCTGCTGCTCGCGCGCGGCTTCCAGTTCCTGCTCGCGTTCCTTGATAGCTTCGGGGGAAGGCGCGGCGGCTTGTTGGGCAGGCAACTGCTGGGCAGGCGCTTGCTGGGATGGTGCCGGCTGTGCGGGCGCCGTCACCTGCGCGGCCGCCGCCGAAATCGAAAGACCCATCAGGCTTGCGGACAACAGCACGACGCAAAGCGGAACACGCGACGCCAACGAACCATCATGGCCGATGGCGTCAGGGCGTACTTGAATGTCCCGTGTTGTGTGCATCCAGTTATTCAGCGCTCTCTATTCACGCTACCGTGCCTAAGCGCGGTGATAGGGGTGGCCCGACAGAATCGTCGCGGCCCGGTAAATCTGTTCCAGAAGCATGACGCGGACCATTTGATGCGGCCAGGTCGCCGAGCCGAACGCAATGCGCAGCTTGGCTCTGCGCTGCAAATCGGGCGAAAGTCCGTCCGCGCCGCCGATTGTGAAAATTGTGTTGGCGACAGCTTCGTCACGCCAGCGGCCGAGCTGCTGGGCGAAGCTTGCGCTGTCGATGCTCTTGCCGCGTTCGTCGAGCGCCACCAGCACGCATTTCTCCGGGATCAGCGCTGAAATCGCAGCCGCCTCGTCGGCGATCCGGGTCGCGGCGTCGCGCGCGCGGCTTTCCGGAATTTCATGAATCTCGAGGCCGCGAAAGCCGAGCTTGCGGCCGATGTCCTCGAAGCGCTCGCGATAGCGTTCGGCCAGTTCCCGCTCCGGGCCCTGTTTCAGCCGGCCGATGGAAACGACGACGATCTTCATTCAAAGCATGCCGCGCAAAAAATGCGTCAAATCGTTTACTCGCGCGCCAACGGCGCACGCACGCTACATGCGCTGCAGCCGATTCGCATCGGCTCAAAAACTCAGATCGCCTTCGCCGCCGCCGGGTTTTGCGTCCACAATCTTTCCAGATTGTAGAATTCGCGCACCTCGGGTCTGAATACGTGCACGACCACATCGCCGGAATCGATCAGCACCCAGTCGCAATTGGGCAAGCCCTCGACATGGATGCCTTTGATGCCGGTTTCCTTCAGGGCCTTGGTGACGTTTTCCGCGATCGCGCCGACGTGCCGGTTGGCCCGGCCCGTGGTGACGATCATGTAGTCGGAAAAAGCCGATTTGCCACGAAGGTCGATGGTGACCGTTTCTTCCGCCTTCATATCGTCGAGGCGGGAGAGGATCATATTCAGCGTCTTGTCGGCGTCGGGTTGCGCCTTCAAGGCCGCAGCTTTGGTCGATGTTTTGCGGGCGGTTTTTGCAGCAGGCTTTGCAGGAGTCGCCTTTGCAGGAGTCTTGGAAACCTTGGGCAAAACAGACTTGGACAATACAGATGTGGCCAGGGACCATTCCTTTCACTGTATCGCGAACGCCGAATCCTTGGCGCCCACGGGCTATATTAGGCATGTGGGGTTAACGGTTTCAATATTCCAGTGAGCCCCAAAGCTGACTTTCAAGGCTCACTTCGTCCTCCAGCTTCCGTCCGAGTTCCGAAGGCCGGTCGAAGACAGGTTCAGTTTCATGCCGGTGAGGAAAGCCCAGGCGGGGGTCTGCTGATCCGCCAGCCGGGCGGCCTGATTCTCGGGCAGGCGGTAGCGCGCCAGCGCCTGTGCGGCAGGGGCGGCAAGCGCCCGGAAACTCTGTGGGGGGCGGTCGATCACAGCGATCGGCACCTCGGACGCGATGCGCCGCCAATCCTTCCAGCGATGGAACTGCGCAAGATTATCAGCGCCCATGATCCAGACAAAATGCACACCGGAGACGCGGCGCCGCAAATGGATGATCGTATCGACAGTGTACCTGACGCCAATGACAGCTTCGAGACAGCTGATATCGATGCGCGGATCGTCGGCGACTTTCCGCGCGGCATCGGCGCGTTCGGACAGGTCGTGCAGCCCGCCATTATCCTTCAACGGATTGCCCGGTGTCAGCAGCCACCAGACGCGATCGAGCTTCAGACGCTTCAGCGCGAACTGGCTGATGGCGCGGTGCGCCGCGTGCGGCGGATTGAACGAGCCGCCGAGCAGGCCAACGCGCATGCCGTTGGTGTGGAACGGGATCGCTTGCGAAGCGGATTGCGGCGGCATCAATGCCGCCACTGCGCGCGCGGGGTTTTGCTCGAAAGCGTCGTTAGGGTCACGGCCGCGTCTGCCCGGTGCCGTGGACGCGATATTTGAAACTGGTCAGTTGCTCGGCGCCGACAGGGCCGCGGGCGTGGAATTTGCCGGTGGCAATGCCGATCTCGGCGCCGAAGCCGAATTCGCCGCCATCGGCGAATTGCGTCGAGGCGTTGTGGAGAACGATGGCCGAGTCGACCTCGCTGAGGAATTTCTCGGCGGCATCGGCGTCTTCCGTCACGATCGCATCGGTGTGGTGCGAGCCGTGATTCTGGATATGCGCGATCGCGTCATCGAGCCCATCGACCACTTTCGCCGCGATGATCGCGTCCTCATATTCGGTGTCCCAATCTTCGTCGGACGCGGGTTTCACCCTGCTGTCGACGCGCTGCACGGCGGCGTCGCCGCGCACTTCGCAGCCGGCATCGATCAGCATTTCGACCAGCGGCTTGAGGTTAACAGACGCGCCGGCGCGATCGACCAACAAGGTCTCGGCGGCCCCGCAAACGCCGGGTCGGCGCATCTTGGCGTTGAGCACGATCGACTTCGCCATTTCGAGCTTGGCGGTGTGATCGACATAGACGTGGTTGACGCCTTCGAGATGCGCGAACACCGGCACGCGCGCTTCGGCTTCGACGCGCGCGACCAGGCTCTTGCCGCCGCGCGGCACGATCACGTCGACGCCGCCGTTCAAGCCGGTCAGCAGCAGGCCCACCGCGGCACGATCGCGGGTCGGCACCAGCGTGATCGCGGCCTCGGGCAGGCCGGCTTCGCGAAGACCCTGCACCAGGCAATCATGGATCGCGCGGCAGGAACGGAAACTGTCGGAGCCGCCGCGCAGGATCACGGCGTTGCCGGATTTCAGGCACAGCACGCCGGCGTCGGCGGCGACATTGGGGCGGCTTTCGAAGATCACGGCGATGACGCCGAGAGGCACCCGCACGCGCTCGATGGTCATGCCGTTGGGGCGCTGCCAGCTTTCGGTGACGGCGCCGATCGGATCGGCAATCCCGCGCACGGTCGCGACACCCTCGGCCATCGCTTCGACCCGGGCCGGCGTCAGCGTCAGGCGATCGATGAAGGCCGAGGTCGCGCCGCCGGCGCGCACTTCGGCGACGTCCTCGGCATTGGCGGCGAGGATATCAGGTGCGTGGCTGCGGATCGCGGATGCGATGGCGTCGAGCGCCCGGTTCTTCTGGTCGGGCGAGGCGAGCGCCAGCACCCGCGCAGCAGCGCGCGCGCGGGAAGCGAGTTCGGTCATCAAAGCGGGCAAATCGGCGTTGCCGTCGATGGCTTTCAGCGGCGCAGTCATGGTGGTCCCAAGTAGACGTCAGGTATCAGGTTAAGGCCATGTCCTAGCACGGAAATCCCGCATTTGCGAGGTGCGGACCCGGCATGGCTGGTGGGCTGGGCAGGGCGGAGAGGTCGGCCACTGGCCTAGAGCCCGTTGGAGGCTCTAGTTCTTTGTTGGTCGCGTTTTCCTGGCGCGAACCGGTGCCCACTTCGCTCGAAAACGCTTATTTCGCCGGAATGGCCCCGGCAGGCCCCACCACCAAATCGTCGCGGTGGATCATCTCGGCCCGGCCGCTGATGCCCAGAATGGCCATGACGTCAGGGGAGGAGCGGCCTTTGATCTTGTCGGCGTCCTCGGCGTCATAGGCGACGAGGCCGCGGCCGATCTCATGGGTGTCGGGGCCGCGCACCACCACGGCGTCGCCGCGGGCGAACTGGCCGTCGATCCGGATCACGCCGGCCGGCAGCAGGCTCTTTCCGGCGCGCAGCGCCGTGACCGCACCGGCGTCGATGGTCAGTGTGCCCTTCGGCTCCAGCGAACCCGCGATCCAGCGTTTTCGCGCCGTGACGGGGTTGGCCGGCGTCAGGAACCAGGTGCAGCGGCCGCCGTCGGCGATGGCCTGCAGCGGATGCTCGATCTTGCCCGACGCGATCAGCATGTGCGTCCCGGCGGTGGTCGCGATCTTCGCCGCCTCGATCTTGGTGTACATGCCGCCGCGCGACAGCTCGGATTCGGCAGCCCCCGCCATCGCCTCGATTTCCGAGGTGACGGATTCCACGATCGGAATCAGTTTGGCGTTGGGATTGGCGCCGGGCGGCGCATCGTAGAGGCCGTCGATGTCGGACAGCAGGATTAGCAAATCGGCGCTCGTCATGGTGGCGACGCGCGCGGCGAGGCGGTCATTGTCGCCGTAGCGGATTTCGTTGGTGGCAACCGTGTCGTTCTCGTTGATCACGGGCACCGCGCGCCATTCCAGCAGTTTGGCGATGGTCGAGCGGGCATTGAGGTAGCGCCGGCGCTCCTCGGTGTCCTGCAGCGTCACCAGAATTTGCCCGGCCCCGATGCCGTGATCGCCGAGCACTTCCGACCAGATCCGCGCCAGCGCGATCTGTCCGACCGCCGCCGCGCCCTGGCTTTCCTCCAGTTTTAACGGCCCGCGCGGCAGCTTGAGGCGGCTGCGTCCGAGCGCAATTGAGCCCGACGAAACCACCAGCACATCGCGGCCCTCGCCGTGGAGTTTGGCGATATCGGCGGCAAGGGCAGCCAGCCACGACGCCCGCACCTCGCCCGCATCGGAATCGATCAGCAGCGACGAGCCGACCTTGACGACGATACGGCGAAAACTCTTGAGCGCGGGGCGTTTCATGGATTGAGGTCTTCGAATGCTCTGGAAGGGGGCTGTTTTGCAGCAGGACGCGGGCCGGTGCAAGCGACCCAGCACCGTATGAGCTATGTTTCAATGGTGGCCCCAGTCTGGTGTAATGGGGCAAATCTTGCAGGGGGAAGGTAATGGATCGTCGGTCGTTTTTGGCGGGATGTGCGGGACTGTCATTGGTCGGTCGCACGGGCGAGGCGCTTGGCCAGTCCGGCCCGCTGACGAAGATCATTTTCCCGTTTGCGGCGGGCGGCAGCGGCGATGCGCTGTGCCGCCTGATCGCGCAGTATCTCGGGCCTGCGCTCGATCGCAACGTGATTGTCGAGAGCCGTACCGGGGGCGACGGCTTGATCGGTATCCGGGCAGTGAAGGGCGCGAGCCCCGACGGCGCCACCGTTCTCGTGACCACCGGTCCCACCATGTATCTGCTGCCGATGGTCGAGACCGCGCCAAGCTTCGATGCGGCGAAAGATTTCGTGCCCGTATCGCAACTTGTTCGCTTCGAGTTTGCCATCGCGGCGAGCTCCGCGATTGGCGTCAAGGATTTTAGGGAATTGGTGGCTTGGCTGAAGGCAAACCCTGCAAAGGCGACCTACGGCGTGCCGGGCAGCGGCAACATCCCGCATTTCACCGGTTGGCAGCTCGAGCAGGTGCTCGGCCTTTCGATGACCAAGGTGCCGTACCGCGGCTCCGCGTTAATCGTGAACGACCTGATCGGCGGCCATTTACCGTTCGGTATCACGACAGTGTCAGACGCGATCGCGCAGCATCGCGCCGGGGGATTAAAGATCGTTGCGATTGCCAGTGCCACGCGCTCGTCGTTCTTGCCGGACATTCCGACACTGAAGGAAAGCGGCGTCGATCTGGTGGCCGATGCCTGGTACGGCATGTGGCTACCGGCGGGCAGCCCGCCGGACTTCGCGAAAAAGGTCAGCGCCGCGGTTGCGGAGGTGCTGACAAAGCCGGATGTGAAGGAGAAGCTGCTCGCGATAATGCTGATCCCGGTCGGCTCGACACCGGAGGAATTGACGCAAAGGCTCGCCGCCGACACGGCATTCTGGCAGCCGATCGTGAAGGCAACGGGTTACAAGATCACGAATTGAGGCTGGCGCGCACTGATATCGGTTCGAGGACTACCCTCATTTCGCTCCGGCCTTTTCCAGGATGGCCACCATCTCGCGATAGCCGTGACCTTTCGCGAGTTTGAGTGGTGTCGCGCCACTGCCGTCCGGAATGTTCACGTCGGCGCCGGCCTCGACCAGGGCGCGCAGCGTCTCGGTGTGGTTCCTGCCGCCGTCGCCAAGCACGATGGATTCGATCAGCGCGGTCCATTTCAGATTGTTGACGTGATCCAGCGGTGCCTTCGCGGCGATCAGCATTCGCACCACTTCAGCATGGCCAAGATGAGCTGCCGCGATCAGGGCCGTGCCGTCGTAGCGGCTGGTGACGGCCTTTGGGTTGCCCCCGCCCTCGATCGCGATTCGGAGCATCGGCACATCGTTGGCGACCGCCGCAATCGTGATGATGTCGTAACGGTCGACTTCAAGCTTGTTCGGATCGGCGCCGAGCCGGATCAGGGCGCGGGCGGCATCGTGCTTTTTCAGGTAGACGGCGACATGCAGCGGCGTTCGTTGCCGGCTGTCGACCGCTTCCTTGGCTTCACCTGAGGCGATGCGCTGTTCGATCCCGGCGACGTCGCCGCGGGCGGCGGCGGCATGCAGGCCGCTATAGGCGCGCACTTCAGCCTCGGTCGGGGCGATCTGGGCGGAGGCGGGCAGGGTGGTCACGAGCGCGAGAAGCAGGGCAGCGAGGACATGCATGGGAGAGCCTCCCGGCGCTATTGCGTGGCAATCCGCTTGCGGATCGCGGCGAGCTCCGCCTCGTCCCAGATACCGATCAGGACGCCGTTCTTGACCTGAAGCTGGTTGTCCGCATAGGCGGCGATCTTCGCGTTCGGCGTGGTGATGTGCATCTTGGGATGCAGCGCCCAGTCGAACAGCGCCGCTTGCAGCCGCGCGATCACGTCAGCGCATGCGGGATCCTCGCCGCGATCGGCGAATTCCTGTGGGTCGCTTTCGAGGTCGTACAGCATCGGGCGGAAGCCTGAGGCCTGAACATATTTCCAGCGGCCGTCGAACACCATGAACAGGCGGCATTGCTCGATCGGCTGGTTCAGCTTCAAGCGAACGTCCTGCATGCAATAGTCGTATTCTGAAAATACCACCTTGCGCCAATCGGCGGGAGTAGCGCCGTGCAGCAGCGGCATCAGGGAGCGGCCTTCGAGAATATGATCCGGCGCCTTGCCGCCGAAATACTCGATGAAGGTCGGCGCCAGATCGATCGCCTCGACCAGCGCGTCGCTGACAGTGCCGCGCGTCGCGTCGGCCTCGCGTGACGGATCGATCACGATCAGCGGAATTTTGGCGGATTGATCGTGGAACAGATCCTTCTCGCCCATCCAGTGGTCGCCGAGATAGTCGCCATGGTCAGAGGTGAACACGATCATCGTGGTGTCGAGCAGGCCGCGGCTCTCCAGGAACTGCATCAGCACGCCCATCTGGTCGTCGATCTGCTTGATCAGGCCCATATAGGTCGGGATGACTTTTTCCCGCGCCTCGTCGCGCGCCATGTTGCGCGAGTAGCGCATGTCCATATAGGCGGCGAACACCGGATGGGCTTCCAGACGCTCCTTCTCCGAGCGTACCGCCGGCAAGATGTCGGCGGCGCTGTACATGCTGGCGTAGGGCTCGGGGGCGATATAGGGCCAATGCGGCTTGATATAGGACAGATGCAGGCACCAGGGACGTCCGTCCGCTTCGGCCTCTGTGATAAAATCCATCGCGCGGCGGGTCATGTAGGGCGTTTCGGAATGCTCTTCGGAAACGCGCGCGGCCTTGTCGGCGTGCACCAATAGCCAGCCATTCTGCAGCGCGCCGTCGTCATCCGCGCCTGAATTGGCCCAGTGCTCCCAGGGATTGGTGGCCTCATAGCCCTGCTCACGAAGATAATTGTCGTAACGCGGGCGGGGCCGGTTATCGGGATGCAGGCCGTCGTCGCGTTCATAGGGCTCAAAACCGCATTCCGACACATGCACGCCGATGATGGAATCCGGCGCGATCCCGAGCGCCTTCAGGCCTTCGATGTCAGGGGCCATGTGGGTCTTGCCGACCAGCACGTTGCGGACGCCGATCTTGTTCAGGTGATCGCCGAGCGTGGGCTCGCCCACCCGCAGCGGCCAGCCGTTCCAGTGCGAGCCGTGCGAGCGCATGTAGCGGCCGGTGTAGAACGACATCCGCGAGGGGCCACAGATCGGTGACTGCACATAGGCTTTTGAAAAGCGCACGCCGCGTTTCGCCATCGCATCGATGTTCGGCGTGGTCAGCGTCGGGTGGCCGGTACAGCCCAAATAATCATAGCGAAGCTGATCGCACATGATCCAGAGGACGTTCTTGGGCTGCGGCATGCTTCACACAGGGTACGATTTCAATCGTCCGATGCTGCAATATCGAACGGCTGATTGCAAACCGCCTTGCGCCGCAAGCTTCAGCCCTGCGGCGTCGCCGGGGTCCAGGGTTCGGCCTGTGCCGCGCCGCCCTTGGCCTTCAGCGAAACCGGGGCTTCGCCGATCACCTCGACCAGCGCCTTCAGGGCTTCCGGCATGCCTTCGCCGGTCACCGCCGAGATCAGCAGCGGCGTCTTCTTCGCCGCGCGCTTCAACCGGTCCTTTTGCTTCTTCAGCTCGTCCGGCGTCACGGCATCGATCTTGTTGAGAGCGACGATTTCGATCTTCTCGGCGAGATGTCCCTCATAGGCATCGAGCTCGGTGCGGACCGTCTTGTAGGCCTTGCCGGCATGTTCGCAGGTCGCATCGATCAGATGCAGCAGCACGCGGCAGCGTTCGACATGGCCCAAGAACCTGTCGCCGAGGCCGGCGCCTTCATGCGCGCCCTCGATCAGGCCCGGAATATCCGCCAGCACGAATTCACGGCCCTGCGCATTCACGACGCCGAGCTGCGGATGCAATGTGGTGAAGGGATAGTCCGCGATCTTCGGCTTTGCCGCGCTGACGACCGAGAGGAAGGTCGACTTGCCGGCGTTGGGCAGGCCGACGAGGCCGGCATCGGCGATCAATTTCAGCCGCAGCCAGATCCAGCGTTCCTCGCCTTCCTGGCCGGGATTGGCGTTGCGCGGCGCGCGGTTGGTGGAGGATTTGAAATGCGCATTGCCGAAGCCGCCATTGCCGCCTTCGGCCAGCACGAATTTTTCGCCGAGCGTGGTGAAGTCGTGGATCAGGGTCTCGCGATCCTCGTCGAAGATCTGCGTGCCGACCGGCACCTTGAGCACGATCGACTTGCCGTTGGCGCCATGGCGGTCCTTGCCCATGCCATTGGTGCCCTTCTGCGCCTTGAAGTGCTGCTGGTAGCGATAGTCGATCAGCGTGTTCAGTCCATCGACCACTTCGATGACGACGTCGCCGCCGCGGCCGCCATTGCCGCCGGAGGGGCCACCGAACTCGATGAACTTCTCGCGGCGGAACGCAACGCAGCCGTTGCCGCCGTCGCCGGAGCGGATATAGACCTTTGCTTCGTCAAGGAATTTCATGATGGCTTCTATGGCGTTTTCGAGCGAATTGGGCAGCGGATCGCGGTGCAATCAAGTTTACGCAGATTGCGTAGACTTATCTGCGGTAAACGCGTCAAACGAGCGCTGGAGCCTCGTTCCGATCAATCGGTGCAGAATAGGTACTAGGTAAGGCAGGGGGGCCGCTGCGGCAACCCTCAAGCCACCAAACATTGGCGAAAAGCCTTAATTTTCGGGCCTTTTTACGGCCTTGGGCGATATTCCGGCCGCTCAGGCATGATATCGCTCCAACCAGCTTACATCGGGGCCTGGGGTGATCGAAAGAGACGCGATCAGCTCGGCCGCTTGCGGATCAAAAACTTCTGCATGCCCTCGAGCACCAGCTCCTTGCGCTGATTGAACACGGTCGAGCGCAGCGTCACCACGCCGGTGCTGCGGCCGGGGACCAGTTCGGTTACTTCAAGCGCGGGATAGATGGTATCGCCGGCATAGACCGGCTTGAGGAACCTACTCGACTGTTCGAGAAATCCGATCAGCGATTCCTCGACAATGTAAGGAAACAGCCCGGCGCCCGGCGCGGTGTGGACCAGGGTCTGGAATCCATGCGCGAGCAGGTCCGGCATGCCGCGGGCGCGGCAATATTCGACATCGTAGTGGATCGGGTGGGTATCGCCGCTCGCGGTCTGGAACGCGGCGAACACGGCCGAGGTCTGGGTCCGGCTCGGGATCACGAAACGCTCGCCGAGCTTGAAATCCTCGAACCAGCGCTGCTCAGACACCATACGATGTTGGGCGGGGTCGAAGTCGGTCATGGCTCGGATTCCTGTTGTGCCTTGCGAGATGACGTACCGGTATCGCAGAGGGGATACTGCGACAATCCGTTCAATTCGTCATGAGGGGTAAACGCACAAAGCGCGCCTTCGCACTGGACATCCCGGGCGTCCACGTCTTTAAAACATCGCAGCAACAAAAAGACGTCGATGGCCGGAGCCTTGGCGTAAAGACGCGCTTCGCGCTTTTGTCCGGCCATGATGGGAAACGCCGAATTCATCGATGAGCCTCTTCGCAAAACCATCCACCTATGACGAGCGTTCCGCGCGGCTGGCCGGCATCGGATTGATGCTGCTGTCGATCTTCATGTTCTCGTTCGGCGACGCGCTCGGCAAGTTCATGGTCGCGACCTATTCGGTCGGGCAATTGCTGTGGCTGCGCGCCTGCGCGGCGCTCCTGGTGCTGCTGCCGATCATCTGGAAGCAGCGCGCCGAATTCACGCGCCTGGAACGGCCATGGCTGCAATTGCTCCGGGTGACGCTCTCCACGCTGGAAGTTGCCGCCTTCTTTATCGCGACCGTCTATCTGCCGCTCGCCGACGTCATCACCTATTATCTGGCGGCGCCGATTTTCGTCACGGCGCTGTCGGGGCTGGTGCTGGGCGAGCGCGTCGGCTGGCGGCGCTGGACCGCCATTCTGATCGGCTTCGCCGGCGTATTGATCGCGCTGCGGCCATCGGCACAGACCGTGAGCTGGCCCGCAATGATCGCGCTCGCCGGCAGCTTTTCATTCGCGTTGCTGATGCTGATCACGCGCTCGCTGCGGGCGACGCCGGATATCGTGCTGGCGTCATCGCAATTCGCCGGCACCTTCCTGCTCGGCGCGGTGATGTCGCCGTTTGGCTGGGTGACGCCGTCGCCCGGCAGCCTGGGCCTGTTTGCCGCGGCGGGCATTATTTCGGTGTGCGCGCTGCTATGCGTCAACCGCTCACTGAAACTGGCGCCGGCCAGCGTCGTGGTGCCGTATCAATATTCGATGATCGTGTGGGCGGTGATCTTCGGCTTCGTGGTGTGGGGGGACGTGCCGTCACCGGCGACCATCGTAGGTGCCGCGATCATCATCGGCGCCGGACTTTACATCTTCCTGCGCGAGCAGCAGCTCGGGCGCGAGGAGACGGTGGTCAATCCACCGGCGTGACCCGCGGTCGTCCCGGCGAAGGCCGGGACCCATAGCCACCGGCCTTGATGGTTGCAGAAGGTGGCGGCTGCCGGTGGCTAGACCGAGAGAGCACGGAGTATGGGTCCCGGCCTTCGCCGGGACGACAACAACTACCGCTCTCTCCTCGTCGAAGTGCCCCAGTTCTTCAGCGACGACCAGACGCTGCGCGACAGACGGAAACAGTCGACCGGGGTCGACGATCCCAGCGCCTCGAAGCGGTGCAGTTCGACGCCGCTCCACTGGAAGCCGCATTTCTCCAGGATGTTGCGCGAGGAGGGGTTGGCGACGCGGGCGCCTGATATCAGGTGCTCGGCATCGAATTCCTCGAAGTGAAAATCGATCACCGCGCGCGCAGCTTCGGTGCCAAAGCCCTGGCCCCAATGCTCGACGCCAAGCCAATAGCCGAGTTCCGGTGCGTCCTGCTCGCGCCAGTCGATGCCGACCATGCCGAGCGGCGAATGATTGTTCTCGATCAGGAACACGGTCGCCCGGCCACCGCCCAACGCGCGCACGAATTCGACGGCGTGATCCCTTGAGTACGGATGCGGCAGGCGGCGGGTGTTTTCCGCAATGCGGCGATCGTTGGCGAGGTACGCAATCGCTTTTACGTCCGCGAGCGTCGGCCGGCGCAAGGTCAGCCGCTCGGTCTCGAGGACGCATGGACTCGCTTCACGCAATGTCGGGGTCGGGATGTCCTGCAACATGTCGGGCTCCTGAAATGCGAAAACATACGCAAACAAAAAGGGAGGCCGGTTTCCCGCCTCCCCTTGGAGCCTTTTTTGACTCCGCCGGTTCAACAGGACCCGGCGGACTCATGTTGTCCACCGTCTATTCGGCCGCCTCCGCCATCGGAACAACCGATACGAAAGTGCGGCCATTGCCTTTTGCACGGAACTCGACGTGACCTTCGATCTTGGCGAAGAGAGTATGGTCGGTGCCCATGCCCACATTAAGGCCGGGATGCCAGGTGGTGCCGCGCTGACGCGCGATAATGTTGCCGGGGATCACGTGCTCGCCGCCATACGCCTTGATGCCAAGGCGCTTGCCTGCTGAATCACGTCCGTTCCGCGATGAACCGCCTGCTTTTTTGTGAGCCATGGCCCGTCTCCAACTTCGCCGTAATCTAGATCAATTCCTTGACGGAATCATTTCACGCTTTGTCACGCATCACATTCTGATGCGCTGATATCACTTCTTGGCTGCAGCCTTCTTGGCCGGAGCCTTTTTTGCGGGCGCCTTCTTGGCCGCCGGTGCCTCGTCGCCCTCGGCGGGCGCCGCGACGACCTTTTCCTTCTTCGGCCGCGGGCCGATCGAAGGCTTGGCGTTATCGGCCAGGATCTCGGTGATGCGAAGCACCGTGAGCTCGTCGCGATAGCCGCGCTTGCGGCGCGAATTCTTGCGGCGGCGCTTCTTGAACGCGATCACCTTGGCGCCGCGCTTGTGGTCCAGCACTTCTGCCGCGACCGAGGCGCCGGCGACCGTGGGCATGCCCAGCACCGGCGTGTCACCGCCGAGCACCAGAACTTCGCCAAGTTGCACGATCGTGCCGACGTCGCCGGCGATCTTGCCTATCTCGAGTACATCATTCGGAACGACCCGGTATTGCCGGCCGCCGGTTTTGATGACTGCGAACATCGTTTTATTCCTTCGTGTTCGATCCCGGCCTCGGACGTCTCCCCATAGGGGCATGTCCGGGTCGGCTTTTTGGTCAGTCGTTATGGGTACGATTTTCGCACGGTCGGGGTGTGAGCCCTCAAATTCGCGCAAAAACAAGCGGCGCGAGAAATCCCGCGCCGGATGCCGGGACTTATAGCCGCTGGCAGCCCCGAGTCAAGGCAAAGGAGCCCAAAAACCGGGCCAAATGAAGGATTTGGATCAGGAAACGGCGAATAGGGCGGCCCATTCGCTGCTCGCCCTTCGCCATTGGCCACTCGCCCAAGTGAAACCAATGGGTTCCCCGCCCGTTGTGTCACCGAAATCCGGTTGGGCTAGGGCAAAAATGGCAGAAGACACAGTCACGACAACGGGCATCGCCCGCCACGGCGCAGGCCGTCTACCGTCCGTCGAGGTCGACAGCTTTAATATAGAGCTGAAGGACGATGACGGGTTCCTCGGTGACCGCGCCAGCAAGGGCGCGTTTCGCAAGATATTGGATACGCTGCGCAAGCCGCTGAAGAAAAACGGCGACGATCCGTTGGGGAAAAAATCCACTGACGAGATCGCCAAGGGCGACCTCGACGAGGCGCTGGTGGGCGACGATCTCGCTGCCGCCGCGCTGGTGCATGGCGCGATCGAGGAATTCGCGCAGGAGCTTGCCTATGTGACCGGGCGCTTCCTCAAGACCAAGGCCTGGGCTGATACCGAGCGCATTGTGGTCGGTGGCGGATTCCGGCAAAGCCGGGTCGGCGAACTCGCGATCGCCCGCACCGGGCTTCTCCTCAAGGCCGAGGAGTATGACGTCGATCTGGTGCCGATCCGTTTTCATCCGGATGACGCCGGCCTGATCGGCGCGCTGCACCTGGCGCCGTCATGGATTTTCGAGGGCTATGACAGCATCCTGAGCGTCGACATCGGCGGCACCAACATCCGCTGCGGCGTGGTCGAGACGCGCTGGAAGAAGACGCCCGATCTTTCGAAGGCCGAGGTTTGGAAGTCCGAACTGTGGCGGCATGCCGACGACGAGCCGACGCGCGAGGGCGCGGTAAAACGGCTGGTCAAGATGCTGAAGGATCTGATCGCCGAGGCTGAAACAGAGGGCCACAAGCTGGCGCCTTTCATCGGCATTGCCTGTCCCGGTGTGATCAACGGCGATGGCTCGATCGAAAAAGGTGCACAGAATCTGCCGGGCAATTGGGAGAGCAGCAAATTCAATCTGCCGGCAAGTCTCGTGGAAGCTATACCGATGATCGGCGATCACGACACGGCGGTGTTGATGCATAATGACGGCGTCGTGCAGGGGCTTTCCGAGGTCCCTTACATGCAGGATGTCGAACGATGGGGCGTGCTGACCATCGGTACCGGTCTCGGCAATGCGCGCTTCACCAATCGCAGGAAAGAAAACGGCAAGAGCGAAAAGGCCAAAGACAAGGGCGACAGCGACAAGGACGACAAGAAAGCAAAGAAGGGTAAAGATTAACAGGCGCGTTCGAGTGCGGTTAATACCGGCCGCAGCGAGCAAAACCCCTGAAAACAAGGGACCGGAGCGATTTTTCCGATTCCAGCGGTGCGCGCGATGAGAGTTCCGTCGGCGCGCGGTAAGGTTGACTGGTTAGGTTAAAACCGGGATCGCGTTGCCCTTTCCGCGCGCGCCGCTACCGTCAAATCGTCGCTCCAGCTGACCGGCGAAGCCGCACTTCCCGGCCAGAATTTCAAAGTAGCGGCACGGGGCCGTCAGTGTTTTGTCGCGTCTGGCGGCCCCACCTTTGTCTCGATCTCCACTCATAGCGTTTTCGAGCGAAGTGGGTACCGGTTCGCGTGAAGAAAACGCGTCAAAAAAAGAGTCACTTCCAGCCGATGCGCTGAAAGAACGCCGCGATCTCGGATGCCGCGCGATCGGGATCCTCGCGATGCGCGAAGTGACCGACGCCTTCGAACATCGCAAGATCGAGATTTGAAAAAGTCTCGCCGAGCCGATCGGTCCAGGCATAGGGAAACAGCGGGTCGTGTTCGGCCCAGCGAACGCAAGTCGGCAGATCGATCGGCGCCAGCCCGGGCGCCTCGCCCTTCAGCATGCGGATCCGCCCGGCATGCGCGCCGCGGTAATACGCAAAGCCGCCGGCGAGGTTTCCGTCTTTCAGGAAATTGTCGACGAACGCTTCGAGCACGTCGTCGAATGCCTGGCGGCGATGGCTCCAGTGTTTCAGGAAATAGCCGATATAGGCGCGGCAGCTGTCGCGGCTGGCGCCGATCAGCATGGGTGCGATCTCCAGCTGGTTGAGCGACTGGTACCAGATGTGGTTCAGCCGGTCCGGCTCCGCCATCCGCCGCCCGATGCCGGGATGGACGAAATCGAAGAAGAACAATCCGGCAATGCGCTCCGGCGCGGCGCGCGCCATCGGCTGCATCAGCCCGCCGCCGACGTCGTGGCCGACAATGCCGGCCTGCGCGAGGCCGAGCGCGTCCATCAGCGCCAGCATGTCAGCGGCGTGCTGATCGGGACCGTGCGGCCCATTGGGCTTGTCGCTGTCGCCGAAACCGCGCAGGTCGGGCGCATAAAGCGTGAAGCGATCGGCGAGCCGCGCCATCACAGGCTCCCAGGTCAGCCAGAATTCGGGCCAGCCATGCAGCAATAAGAGCGGCTGTCCTTTCCCGGCGCGGGCGACATGGAACGCCGCGCCATTGGCACGAATCGTCAACTGCTCCATTTTTCGGCTCCTTTTTTCAGGTCCTGGGTCCGCTTGGCTGTCAGCGAAAATCTTGCCCCCGCGCCTTGTCTGGTCCGCCGTCCTCGCCTAGAACTCGCCCCGACCGCGGGTGAGGAATCACCCCAAAATGGCGCCTGGAGAGGTGGCAGAGTGGTCGAATGCACCGCACTCGAAATGCGGCATAGGTGCAAGCCTATCGGGGGTTCGAATCCCTCCCTCTCCGCCAGCTTGCCCAAGGCCGCGTATCCTCCTGGAGGGCTCGGGGGCAATTGAGCCCATTTATAGCAGCGATTTCTCATTTGAGCTCTGGAGTCCCGAACGGCAAAGCCGGCCTATTGTTCTCCGAAAGGCCCGTTTTCTCCGAAGCTCAGGACTCAATCCATTCGGTACGGTTCTCGAACTTTCGAACATCTGGAGTCACTTATGAACTTCAGCGGTAAGAGGTTCTGCCGTTTCTCTCGGCCAACCGAGATTACGAACCGCCGTGCACGTGCGCGGTCTGCGGCAAGCTTCTGCGGACGCCTCGCGCTTGCACCGTTGTGGCGCCCGGTCGCTTGGCCGGCGCCGAATTGAGAGTGCGATAGGTTGAGTATATTGAAGTTTGCGATCGGTCAGGACTGCGGGTATCAACGAAGTTAGCAACAGACCTTGCGGATCAGGAGAGCTTTGAACAGGCAGGCGTGACGTCCGCCAAGAACGCCTTTGCGCCAGAGCTGCCGAAAACCATTAGCGGTCGCTCGCGAATGCGTTGTGGCCTGGTTACACGTAAAAATTGCCCCCGTGGGTAAGTTTGTGAAAGCTCCGACGCTCGGGTTGAATGGTCTCTTACGACGTTGGACCCGATTGGACCTCCGCGGACGGCCTGAAGGCGCTTTGGTCGGGTGTGCCCTGGATTGCCGTTATGGACAATGATCGCAAGCGGATAGCGAGGACGCTGAAGCGCCTCAAGCATGACTTGTTGGCGAGCGACGTGCCGGCTTTCCGCTCCTGCATCGAGGCAGACGGATCTGCGGACGTCTTGATCGGCTGCCGGGAGCAGAAGGTGTTGATGCGTGCCGCGCCCCGCGTCCGACAGGCTGCCGTCGAAGTGCTGCGCGAAGCTGCGCCACGTTACTTGACGTCGTCCGAAGCTGATCGCTTTCAAGCATACCTCGACTTCTCGGTCGAGTGGAGTAGCGCTCACGCCCGGATTGCCGCCGAATTGCGTGCTGCTCTTCAGGGGCTTTCCAGGACGAGTTTGAGCCAGTTGGTCGACGCGACGGGAACCGTTTTACGACGATATTTCGATCGACTTCCGTCAGTCGAGGCGCGGCCGGAACTATCGGTTGCCGAGTATGAACGACGACTCGGCAACGCTAACGGCTTCGCGAACGACACCTATTACGCGGTTGTCCGCGCGATGAACGAGGCGGCAAAGGCGAGCCTCGACCATGATGCACCTCTGCTACCGGACGCCCGCATGAAGCGACAGATCCGGTCCTTGGAGAGGGCATCCGTCGTCGCTTCGAAATTGAATGCTCTGGAATGGCTGTTCGACTCCGTTACCTACGGCGATATGGATGTCACGCGAATCCCGGGAACTGATCCGATCAGGTTCCGAATGGAGTTCTCGGATCCGCGTCTGCACCTTCTTCGGACGCTCGCTATTCGTCGTGCCTTGATCTTGAATACTCACGGCGCTAGGGCACGGCGTTTCGTGCGAGAGAAGCTCAAGGAATTGGAGGATAGCTTTCTCGATAAGGCAATCGGCTACTACGTTGATGCCTCTGGCATCGATCGAAAGGAGATAGATAGGGATAGGCTGAAGAGGCTGAGCTCGGCGCAGCTGATCCTCGTCGATGCGGAAGACGACTTGCTGTCTGTGGCGGATACGAAAGACCGCAGCGCCGCGACGTATTACTCGACGGCAATGGCGTTGCGTTGGTACGCGATGACGGCTGAGGCCGTGCGCACCCGCGTGCCACGCAAGCCCGATCGAGTGCTGGCGGCACGCATTCCTTTGTACCAGATCGAGGAGGCGATTGAACTTGGTGGTGGGAAGAACGTGGCTGCGGCCATCGAGCGGCTTTTGAGCGACCTGCCGGCGAAAAGTCACTACGATCTGGCGCGACGGCCGTTCATTCGAGAGGTACCGGGAATTGCTTGCTACATTCCTCATGGAGATGGCGGAACATGGAATACGACGGTCAGAGAAACCCTGACCGACGGCGGCAGACGCGGCGACGCCTATGGACGGATCTGTGAAGAATTCTATATCCGTGGTTTCGTCGAGTCGGATTGGAAGATCACTGGACGGAATGTTCACCTTCGTCGAGATGGCAGGATTATTACAGAAGTCGACATTCTTCTACGTAGAGGCGACCTTCTCTTGGTAACTCAAGTGAAAGCGCTGATCGGTTCCGGTATGACCGTGTACGACCATTGGCGAAACAAGCAGACCGTCGTTTGGGGATGTCGGCAGGCCCGCGTCGCAGCCGACTTCATCCAGAAGAACAAGGATTGGCTCGCCTCCGTGGTGGGAAACGGTGCCGCTGACGAGATACGATATGTGCAGCCTGTTGTCCTGACCACTGTAGATATGTTCAATGGGTGGAGTTACGAAGGAGTTCCAGTGATCGCGGAAGGGGGACGGAAAGCGATCACCGAAGGAGCGAAAGTGCGTTACACCTCGTCACAGACTGGCGAGACACTTTACACTCAGCACTTCTCGACCTCGAAGATCTTGTGGGCGCTAGAGAATCCACTGGAGCTGATGATCTCGCCGGAGAGCATGGATATCCGCCATCGCGAAACAAGCGTGGGCGGCCTGTTCGTGGCGATGCCGGACTTCGAGCTTCGTACCGATCTCCCAAGCTATCCAAGGGTGTTGGAATCCATGGCTCTTGAAGAAGCCGTGCCTTCTCCTCGATCCGTGCCAAGTCGATCGCCGCACGGCTAAGCCTTCGCCAGCAAGAAGAGGTGTCCGAGGCGGTCGGCTCCGAGTTTCCAAAGGTCAGTTCGACGTCGACCCGGCCTTCACCTTCTCTTTTTAAAGGTCGGATCAGGAGTAGAGAGAATATTCGTTTTGTCTCACACAGTGCGTGGCCCCTGTCGCGTCTATCTAAGATAGCATTCACTTGATGCCGGTCGGCAGGTTAGGTAGAGGTGAGATGGTCAGGAGCCCAGACTAAAGTCGTTCGAGGCCGGTTGGGCGTTCGCAATACATGGGAGCGGCAATGGCTGAGACAGAACAGGGAATTGGCGGATATACGAAACTTAGAAGGGAGTTGCGCCGGCGTACGGTGGAGCCATTTTTTCAACCACCCTTCGTGTTCTACGTTCTGACCGGTGTTGTCTTGTTCGGCGGATTGGGGATTTGGGTCGAACTCGCTAAGCTTCTCCTAGCCAACGGTACAGCCCCGGTGGGAGTTGGCACTGAGAGTGTGCTCCCGGTCCACAGCAAACTCGAACCTCTCGTGACCGCCGTCATTACGTTCTTCTCGACGCTGGCAGGAGCCTCAACTATCCAGCTCAATTACAGCTCGTACGAGGGTACGAACAAGGCCATCGGCTCGTTCGCATTGTTGCTGATGTGTTGCTTCGCTGCACTCGCGCTGCTTCTTGCGCTCCTCGGGTCAAGCCAGCCCCGCATTGTCCTTCTACTGGGTGCAATATGCTCGTTGGCTGCCGTTTGGGTCTGGTGGATCACGAACGGCGACGAGCCGACCTTCAGAGAGATCACACCGAAGGATGCCGAGGCCGCCGTGGGCGGTAACCCCGAGCGTGAACTTCCTGGCACTCTCGAAGGTTTCGAGGCCTGATATGATCCAGTTTCCGCATACAACCCCCGTCTTGAAAGTCGAGCAGCCGCTCGGGACTTTCTTCGTAGCTGTGCTATCGGCCGAGCTACTCTTGCGCGTGGCCGAAAGCGAGCGTTTGAGGGCCGCAATGAACGAAACTGGCGAAGGCTACACATTATCCGGCACGCAACGGATGCAACAGGAAAAGAGGTTCACGGAGATCGCGAATTACATAGATCGGGTCGACGCTGCATTTCCTAATTCCATCATACTTGCGGCCAATTTCGAGCCGGGCGCTGCAGTCGACCTAGACGAAGCGGCCACGATTGCCGAGGAAAGTGGGGGCAGCTCTGCCGAACTCACTGGAGCCGAGTGGTATGTCCAGCAAGATGGTCCCCATGGGTGGAAGCTTGTCATTCCGACGGAGAAGCCGGTCGCTTCTATTGTCGATGGGCAGCACCGGTTGGAAGCCTTCCGAAAGGCGTCGGCCGGTAGGTTGGACATGCAACTCGTCTGTTCTGTGTTCATCGACTTGCCAAAACCGCTTCAAGCCCAACTGTTCGCGACCATCAATTCGACGCAGAAAGCGGTCGACAGAAGTATTACCTATGAATTATTCGGGTACAATGTATCCGATCAGCCGGAATCCTATTGGACTCCGGATAAGCTGTCGATTTTCCTTACGCGCAAACTCGCGACGGATGACGAGTCTGTGCTTCGCGGTCGGATCTCGGTGGCGCCCAAGAAGGACGATGAGCTCACACGGCTAACGAAATCGGGCAAATGGCAGGTGTCGACGGCAGTGATAGTGGATGGAATCCTGCGTCTAGTCACGAGCAATCCGAAGCGCGATTCCAATCTCATGAGACGGAAAACCGCGCAGCACCGCCAAGTGCTAAAAGACGGTCCCAAGGACAAGTCGCCCCTTCGTGACGCGTTTATCGAGGGGAACGATTCCCTGATCTTCCGGACAGTGCTTAACTACACAGCGGCATGCGAGGCCGTATTTTGGAGCGGTGCGGAGCCGGGTTCCTTCATAACCAAGACCGTCGGGGTTCAAGCTCTCTTCGACATCTTGCGAAAACTGGCTCCCGAAGCACTTGAACAGAGAAAGATTAGCTCTGGGTTCTTCAAATCGAGATTGGATGGGGCTCGCGATCTCGACTTCTCTGATGCAGAATACAAGAGTCCATCGGGCTCTGGACGCACGAAGATCCGTAAGGCAATCGAGGAGAAGATCGATCTCCAGAGGTGAGGAAGTGAGAAGCGCAGCGGGCCGACGGCGCTCCCACCGCTCGTCGATGGGTGAGCGGAATGCCTGCAATACGCGACCACGGTCCATATAATTGCGTGACGCACCAATCCAAGGCATCACGAGGTGCTTGGCCCAACGCGATGAATTAGGCATCAGGACGAAGTTCAAGAATTGAAGCAACAAAATCCCGCAAGAAACACTCCCGGAACGCAGACGAGGCATTACTTCGCAGTGTGGATTTCGAAAGTTCCATAACAATGGATCAGCGAATTCCCGCTCTGACGGGTTTGGCGACCGCCTACCGCGGAATGCGTAGCTTGGAGCGCTGTTGGCTCCACGCCGCGGGCAGAGGCTTGAGCAACTCATCAAGTTGAAGCGTGGTGGGTTGGCGTCCGGTCAGGATGGCCTCGATGATGTCTGGCGCGAGCAAGGTCAACCGCAAGATGCGGCTCAGATAGGAATCGTTGACCTTCTCTGCTTTGGCGAGTTCTGCGGACGAGGCGTACTTGCCGCTCTCGATCATTTGGCGCCACCGGTGGGCGCGGACGACTGCCTTGACTAGGGCGCTGTCCACGCGCGGGGCGGGCGACCAGGGTGCCGCTCCTGCAGGAGACAGTATCTGCTTGCGACCGGCCCGCTGAAGAAAGCTCACGGCAATGCTGACCATCGCCGTGCGCCCGTCCTGGCTGATGAGGGCTTTGCTGGCTTGATGGCTGGTCGTCATGCGGCATCCTGTTGGGTGGCGGAATTGCCGGCCAACTCGCCGATCAGTGATGTCACGCCCGCGATCCGGAGCTTGATATCAACGCGGTCCGTCCGGACATCAACCCGTTCGACGAGGAGTTCAATGATACGGGACTGTTCAGCAGGGAAGAGTTCATTCCAGAGCGGTTCGAATGCGAGCAGCGAGTTGCGGACGTCAGACTCGGTCAAGCCCTTGATGGATTTTTGGGCGCTGCGCCACGTCTGGACGATGATTTCGGGGGAGAGAAAGAGAATGCGGACCTGATCAATCACGATCTTCTCGATCTCGGCGGCGGGAACGCGTGCGACAGGACAATCGCCAGCGCCCTGTTTTAGGACGGTCTGGCTCAGATAATAGCGATAGAGCTTGCCATTTTTTCGTGTGTGCGTTGGCGACATCGCGACGCCGGTGGGGCCGAAGATAATCCCCTTCAACAGGGCGGGCGTTTGTGCCCGTGTACCAGCCGCTCGTTTGCGAGGGTTTTCTTGAAATCTTGCCTGTACCTTGTCCCAGATCTTGCGATCGATAATGCCGCTGTGCTCACCATCGTATGAAACGCCCTTGTGCATGGCGACACCGACATAGACTGGATTATTGAGCATCTTGTAGAGCATGCCCTTGTCGATCAGCTTGCCGTACTTATTGCGGATGTTTTCTGCGACTAACTGCTGCGCCAATGTCGTGGCCGACCCGACCTTAAGGAAGCGGTCGAAGATCGAGCGGACGAGCTTGGCATCCTCATCATTGACGATCAGCTTACGGTCTTTGACCTCATAGCCCAGCGGCGCCCACCCACCCATCCACATACCGCGCTTACGGGATGCCGCGAACTTATCGCGAATGCGCTCACCAATCACTTCGCGCTCGAACTGAGCAAAGGACAGCAGAATGTTCAGCGTCAGGCGGCCCATCGATGTGGTGGTATTGAAGGACTGTGTCACTGAAACAAACGTGACCTTGTGCTGATCGAAGACCTCGACCAGTCGGGAAAAATCCATCAGCGAGCGCGACAGGCGGTCGATCTTGTAGACCACTACGATATCGATTTTGCCCACCTCGATATCAGCGAGCAGCCGCTTCAGTGCAGGCCGGTCCAGGGTGCCGCCAGAGAACCCGCCATCGTCATATCGGTCGGGCACAAGGAGCCAGCCCTCGGCGCGCTGGCTGGACACGTAGGCTTCACAAGATTCCCTCTGGGCCTCAAGGGAGTTGAACTCCATCTCCAGGCCTTCTTCGCTGGATTTGCGGGTGTAAACGGCGCACCGGAGTTTCTGCAGCGGGGCGGGCTTGGTGGGTTGCCTCCTGGTCATGCAGCACCGCGATGGTTCTTCAGTCCAAAGAACACCCAACCGTTCCAGCGAACGCCTGTGATCTCCCGGGCAACGGCGGAGAGCGATTTGTAGGGCCTTCCCTGATACTCAAAATCGTCGCTGCGAACAGTGACCGAATGCTCGATCCCCTGCCACTCCCGAATCAGGCGGGTCCCGGCGATCGGCAGGCGTTGGCTCCGCCCCTTGGGCTTTTCTCCTGGCTTGCTGTCGTATTGCTTTCCGAGCACCCGAAGTCGCTCGACGGTCTCCTTTCTCAGGCCGCCATAGGCCAGTTCTTGAATGCGGTAGGCCAACCGGCTCTCCAGAAAGCGCCGGTTATAGGGTGGTGGCTCTGTGTCGAACAATGCGCGCCAACTTGCCTTCAGAGCCGGCGCAGGCGCATTCTTGAGGGCAGCCAATTGGGCTAAAATCGTATCAGTCATGGGAAGCCTCGGGAGAGTAGGGAGGCACACCACCGCTCTGGTCGGGCGAAAAGTGAAGCGAACTTTCTCCGAGTTCCGCAGGTTTTCGACTGGACTTCCGGGCTTCCAGACGCGTGAGGCCGACCGCCAGAATGTCGGCAACTTCCGTCAGATGATCGGGTTTTTGTTTGGTCATGTTGGTAACCAAACTTCCGAACCAGCGCCGATGTCTAGAGCGATCAGTGATCCGCGAATTCGGACGGATGAGGCCGCAGAGGATCGCACACAGCAGTAGCTGCCTTTCTGTGTAAAACGTCAGGGATGGCGCGGCAGTTGCACCGATTGGGACGAAGATGCGAAGGTGATTCGCAGCGAATGCAGGAAAACCAGCATGTGGAGCGCGACTAAAGAACCTGCTGGATGGAAGGTCGGCGAAGCAATTCGGCGATGCGCAGATCCTGTTCTCTTGTCCCGATGGTTTGCCAATCATCGCAGTTGGCGCGCCGCAGGCAGTCGCACTCGATTCATTTTTCTAAGTGAACAGATTGACGGCATCGAGGCCGTGCGTCACAACGCCCGCGAGCGCACATCACGTGCTCTTTTCGCTCAAAACAAGCAGAGCTACGCGCAAGTCAAGCGTTCACTCTTCGAACACTTACTCGCTGGCAGGCTCGTCGCTTGGGGGCAAAGGGAATCCCCTCTAGCTGAAGCAATCTGCATTCCTTCTCAGTCTTGGAAATATCTGCAAATCAAGGTCGGGCAATCGATTGCGATTGAAAACACGCAAGCTAAAACCAAGATTTTCGATGTCCGGATATTTCCGATGATCGAGTCACCCGACGCAATTGATCGAATAGATGGCAAAACGCTCGTTGAAGCATTCCAAATGGCGGTTGTGAGCGACCCGCAATTGACAGTCCTGCGAAAACGCGCACTTGCGGTCCACGCCCAACCAGCGTCTTTTGGATACGAATGGGGGCCTTACCGCGCGGTTTGGCCTGTTGGATTCAGCCGGGGTCCCAAGACTGGCGCAGTCGCATTGCTACAAAAATTCGACGAGCCGCTTAGACACAATGGTGAACATCCGGCCGACAGAGTATTGGCGGTCCGATTTGGAAAGTTAATGCAGTTCCTTTCGGATGGACGACTTGTTGCAGAAGGTATTCCAAAAGGCGGAGGCGGAAGCATTCCAATTCCACGTTTAATCTGGCAGCGCGATCGGACTTACATTGACCTGGAGAATGGGGACCTCTTGGAAATTGACCAGCGAGCGGAGGACGGAACGACCGCACTATCCTCGCCGATCTTTACCGGATTGATGTTGTTCAAGCCTGACGGAGCGTCTCGCATTCCCGAAAGTCCCAAGGTCAATGTCCTTTTTCCCGCACGAACTCAAGAAGTAGCGGTCGCTACTCGTGAGATCATCACCAAGACGACCAGCCAAGCTGCGTGTCATAGGTGGCTGTGGGAACATATGCGGGCATCCCCTGATAGGAGACCAAAGCCAAAAGGCGAATATTGGCAGGACGCACAGAAAAACTGGCCGAGAACACTGTCTAAACGCGCGTTCGACAAGGAATGGGATAAAGCGATTGAAACCGCCGAAGCTAACAAATGGTCGAAAGGCGGCCGCCCCCGAAAACCCCCGCAGTCAAAACCCCCGCATCAATAAAATCGTGGCACCTATATTGGCCGGTCGCGAATCGCTCAGTGTCGCGCCATCGCAATCGATGGTGGACAACGACAATGCAAACCGCAAATAACCGAACCGATCCCGACACGCTTCTGACCGAAGTACAGGCGGCTGATTTTCTCAACTTGTCAGTGCGAACGCTCCAAGCCTGGCGAGTCAAAGTGACCGGGCCAAGGTTCGTTCGTGCAGGCCGGGCCATCCGCTACAGGCGAAGTGACCTCATCGGATGGATCGACGCAAATACCGTGGCTTAACTGATCCTGCCGGCGCCACTGATTCGCGACTGTGAGCCGACTTGGCGCCTGATCCGCAGGATAGTCGAAAGTAGATTCACTATGGCGCGCCTTTGTTCGCGATCGGTTACACAAACTAGAGATCGCATTTGCTTTCGATGCCGATACCGGTTTCGTTCCGACATGTTGTTGGGGACGATCACTATGCAAACTGGCCCTTCGGATACGTTCGTTGCTCACAAGGCAATCAGTCTGGCGCGGGACTTGACTGGAACGGAAAAACGCGTGGCTGCCACCATCATCGACCATTACAATCGCAAGACCGGTCGTTGCGATCCTGCGTTGAGCAGTATCGCTCGGCTGCTGGGGCTTAGCCGTCGTACCATCATTCGGGCGGTCGGATCGCTTGCGCTCAAGGGTTACATCCGAAAGGTCCGGCATGGCGGATACTTTCATCGCAACAGCTACGAACCCGTGTGGTCCCGTTTCCGTTCAGATGCTGCAAAATGGACCGAGCAGCGCGCGACGGCGCGCCACCGAGCGGCGGCAGATGTGTCACTTTCGGGGAGGCAAACTTGGCGCCTTGGTAGTGATGCCGATGTCACCCAAACCTGTACTAATAATTCATTTGAACAAACCTTAGCTGCGAACAGCTCGAGAGCGCCGACACCAGCATCGAGCTCACCTGCAACGCCCGAAGGGCTCGGCAACGAAGGAAACAAGACAGCTGTTTACGCGATCGCACAGCAGCGGTTTCACATGAAATCGAGCAGATCACACGTTGCCGCCCGCGATGCCGCCGAGCGACGTTGGAATGATTCGCTGACCAGGCAATTTTCCGCCGCACCTGATGTCTTTGTCAGTCTAATCGACGCAATCGATTCAGAGCTTCAAGGCGCAGCAACGGATGTTGAACTCCGAAGGCCTGGAAGCGGCATCGCCTTCCTGTTGTCAGAGCTCGATCGCCGCCTCCCGCTTCTACAAGATGCGCAATGCTTTACTCAAGCAAAAGCACGGTTCCTTCTAGCGACTCCGGAAGCCTCGGGTAATTCGGACCGCGAGGGTTCGGCAGTGGCAGCCGATTTTCAGAGCCTAAACAACACTAAACACCAAGCCTAAACACGGAGCCTAAACAGTATGAGGGAGGGGGCGGGTCAAATCTCTCGGGGTCTAGGGTCCGGACCGGGAGGTTCAAGGCTCATTCTTTTACGCAAAATTCCGGAATTATTTTTTTTAGGTCGACCGCGCGGGCAAGTCGGGTCGAAGCGATCGAACGGAAAAGGTGAGTCAAATCAACGACGACGCATTCAAGAAAACATCGCGAAATTCGGTAGGGGGAGGGTAGCGCTGTGACCGAGCAGACCTGGAAAGAAAGCTAGATGATGGATCGAAGCAGCGCGAAAGCGGCAATCACGGCGCGTCGATTGCAAATCGAATACTGGCCGCTGGATCGGCTGATCCCAAGCGCCCGGAACGCGCGGACCCATAGCGCAGGCCAGGTTGCCGAGATTGCCGGCAGCATTTGCGCTTTCGGTTTCTCCAATCCCATCCTGGTCGGTGAAGGCGCGGATATTATTGCCGGTCACGGCCGACTGGCTGCCGCTCGCAACTTGGGATTGTCGGAGGCGCCCGTCGTCGTGGTTCGAGGATTGTCTGAGGCGCAGCGCCGCCAACTCGTCCTTGCCGACAACAAGATCGCTTTGAACGCGGGCTGGGACGCTGAAATGCTTAGCCTGGAGCTGGCCGACCTTTCGGCGATCGGTGCCGATCTTTCGATGCTAGGTTTTACAACCAAGGAATTGTCGGCGGCGCTCTCGCGGGTCGATACTGGGCTCACCTACGAGGATA
This sequence comes from Bradyrhizobium sp. AUGA SZCCT0177, assembly GCF_018130125.1. Lineage (NCBI taxonomy): Bacteria > Pseudomonadati > Pseudomonadota > Alphaproteobacteria > Hyphomicrobiales > Nitrobacteraceae > Bradyrhizobium > Bradyrhizobium sp. AUGA SZCCT0177. The sequence continues at coordinate 102,862 of NZ_JAFCMA010000023.1, forward strand.
AGATCCCCGATGTCGTCGAGGTCGCGGTATCGCGACCTGGAGACATCTGGCAGCTTGGACCTCATCGCGTCGCCTGCGGCGACAGCCGGGATGCGGGCCTTGTGAAGTCTCTTTTGGCGGGCGCCGTGCCGCAACTGATGGTCACGGACCCGCCGTACGGCGTCGAGTACGATCCGCAATGGCGCCATCGCCGCGGCGTCAACAATTCCGCGCGCAAGGGCAAAATCAAAAACGACGAGATCGCGGATTGGACTCCGACCTGGGACCTATATCCAGGCGAGATTGCTTATGTCTGGCATGGGGCGCTCCGCGCCAGCATTGTTGCAGAAAGCCTCGCCAAGAGCCGTTTTGCGATCCGCGCGCAGATCATCTGGGCCAAAGAGCGGCTGGTGATGAGCCAGGGCGACTACCACTGGCAGCACGAGCCTTGCTGGTACGCGGTCCGGAAAAAAGGCAACTGGACCGGCGACCGCAAGCAGACGACGCTTTGGAGCATTCCGACCGGTGGGCAGGACGCCGAAACCAAGCATGCCACGCAAAAGCCGGTTGAGTGCATGCGCAGGCCAATGCTTAACAACTCCGGTCCGGGGCAGGCGGTCTACGAGCCGTTCCTGGGCAGCGGCACCACGCTGATCGCAGCGCAGTCCTGCGGGAGGGTTTGTTTCGGCATTGAAATCGACCCCCTCTTCGTCGACGTCGCGATTCGACGTTGGCAGGCATTCACGGGGGAGAACGCTAAGCGCGCCCACGACGACGTTCTCTTCGAAGCCCTCGAGCCGAAAGCACAGCCAGTCGAGGAGGCGTCGTGATGCGCGGCCGGCGGCCCAAGCCATCCAGGATCAAGGCGTTGACCGGCAACCCCGGCAAGCGGCCTCTCAACGCGCACGAGCCGCGACCGGTGCCCGCGCTACCCGAATGTCCGCCTGAGCTGAGCCCTGCCAGCAGGCAGGAATGGGGCCGCCTGAGCGCAGAACTCTCGAAGCTGAATTTGATCACGCATCTGGATCGTGGCGCTCTCGCCGCCTATTGCGCAGCCTATGGATTTTGGACGGAAGCTTTGGAACAAATCCAGAAATATGGGACGATGGTGAAATCGCCGACAGGCTATCCGATACAATCACCTTACCTCGCTATCGCAAACAGGCAGGCAGAGCTGATGATACGCATTGCATCCGAGTTCGGCTTTACGCCCGCAAGCCGCAGCCGGATCTCGGCGCCACCGCCCGATCAACTTCCGCTGCTCGACCTCACCATGGATGATTACGAACCAGAAAGTGCAGTGGATCTCGGATCTTAAGCGGGAGTTGCTTGCCCACTAATCTCAAATCTATTGATAAGTAGGTCCTGCCGCCTCACTCCGAACAATTAAGGATCGAGCCTTCACACCCCTCTTCAAAGGTCTAGCGCATAAAACGCCCTCGCAATTTCTTTTGCTCAAACGATTTTATCTCTAGACAAACCACGTGAGGCCACTTAGGTAAAAAGAAGCTTTCCCGGACGGGAGAGCGGTAAACCAAGCCGGACGGCTGGTTGGATGCAAATGATTGCCAAAAGCGCTCATTCCGCGCCGCCCAGCCTCTTGCTGCAAAGCAACGAGGTATTTTTTATGTCTACGGTTATCTTGAAGATCCAGGATGCATCGCGTCAGAGCCATCATCTCAATAAGCTGCTGGGCACTGTGAGCCTCGCTAACCTTGTTGACCTCCTTACCGAGGTTAACCTCGAGGCTAATCCCCGTCTCTCAAAGACCGGCCAGGTCACTGAAGACATCGAAGAGAGCATGGAGACCCAGCCTGACATCTTCCACTTTATGTCAAAGGGAATTCTGATTGCGGCGAGCCAGGTCGAGGAACTGGAGCGTGGTCGTCACCGGCTTACCTTCGCGGATCCTGAGCTTGAGGGCATTCTCGATGGTGGCCATAACTCTCTCGCGGCCGGCCGCCATGTTATTAGGAAGATAGTCACCAAGGCAGAGGGCGAGGAAGCCGCCGAGAAGGCAGTAAAGCCCATCAAAACCTGGGCTCAGCTTAAGCTGGCTTGGGAGAAGTATCTGCCCCTAATTAAGGCGAACAAAGACGCAATCCCCGAGGTGCTGATGCCCGTCGAGGTGATCTATCCCACGGAACACTCCGGGGGCTACGAGTATTTTCAAGACAAGGTCCTGACGATCAACGCGGCCCGCAACAATAATGCGGAGCTGACGCTCGAGACACGTGCAAACAAGCTTGGCCACTACGCCGAGATTAAGGAAAACCTCGATCCCCAACTTGTTGATCAGGTCGAGTGGAAGGCCAACGACGGCGGCCGCATCAAGGTGCGCGACCTTGTCGCCCTCGGGCTGATCCCGCTCTCTTTGCTCGGCCGGAAGGCCACCGAGCAAGTTCGGCGCAATGCCCCCGTGATCTTCTCGTCGAAGGGACAGTGCGTGAAAATCTATGACCAGCTGATGGATGAGGATGGCGTCACTGACGAGGTGAAGGGCAACATCGTCGAGATTGTCGACCCGGCCGTCAAGAGCGCGTTGGCTATGATGAAAGACCTGCCCCGGCTCTTCGATTTGATCTACGAGAACATGCCGGCGGCTTACAACGATGCGGGGGGCAAGTTCGGGAAGATCGATAGCGTCCTGACCGACGGCAAGTACAAGACCCGTTACTATAAGAACTCTTGCTCGTATAGTTATGGAGAAGGCTTCATCTATCCGCTCGTCTACGGCCTGACGGCGCTCATGCGGGTCAAGGGCGACCAAGTAACCTGGATCACGAATCCCGACAAGTTCGTGAAGCAGCACCTCTCGGACATTATGAAATCCTTCTATGCCATGATCAACGGAGTGGGCTACGATCCGGCTAAGCTTGGTAAGTCGGGCGGGGCCTATAATCTGGCCTGCGACCTGTTTGCAGCTGCATTCAAGGACGACCTGCTTAAGCAGCACGGCCTCGCCTAACAGCGATCGATCGGCGACGGCGTCCAAGCAAAATCCTTGGCGCCGGCGACCGATGCGTAGAATTGGCGGGAGCACTCGTGAAGAAATTGGGCCGCTTACCCCATCATTGAGGATGGGTGGCGAAAAACCGAAGCACGTTCCAGCCACTGGGTTTTCGATCGAAGCAGCCTCCGGAAAGATGTTTTAGATCGAAGGAAACATTGAGGCTATCTTGCAGCTAGAGCCGATCATTTTTCGCGTTAGAAAGTGAAAAGTGTGAGTATGTGTTAAGCCTGGATGGCGAACCCAAGGCAGGCGATGAATGCGCCGAGGGCGAGGGAGATAGCCATTGGCAAAGATGCTCTACTGTTGGCGATGCCAAATGGAAATTCCGATGCTTGAAGAGCATGAGTGGATAGATATTTTGCCGTTGCTTCAGGGTGGCCCCGAGGGCCGACAAGCAGCGCTGGTGCACTACAACAGGATTGCCGGGATTGATGAAACAAACCCAAAGGCAATTTGGCATCACCGACTTAACTTATTCGGGCCGCCATGTGAGAATTGCGGAAAGCCATTTCGCACCCCGCGCGCTAGAATCTGCGCCGCATGCGGGAACTCGCGCTGAGGTGACCGCGACTATTGCAATCGCCGTAGTGCGCTAACGATGGCACTCCAATTTACGTCGTCCGTCATATGACACCACGATAACCGGATCGCGCCTTGGACGCGCCATTCGGGCAGAACCATTGCAGTCAAAACGTGACTTGGCTCGTAGCTGCTCGAGGTGCAGGCAGACCCATTGGATATCGCAGCAATATTCTTAAGAGCCACCATTGCTGCTTCCGCATCGACACCTGGCACCGAGAAATTAAGAGTTGAAACCAATGATCGAGTTTGATCACCGTTGATTTCAATATTTAAGCTACCCAAGGCATCGAGTGCTGCAGTACGAATTTGCATATTACGAGAAGTTCGCTTGGCATTGTCCTTCAGCGCAGCTTCCGCCGCTTTTCCGAGGCCGACGATAAGAGGAACCGGCAATGTTCCGGGACGAAGGCCTCGTTCTTGGCCGCCTCCAAACATGATCGACTTGAGGGGGATGCGTTCGATCCCACGGCGACGGGCAACTAGCGCCCCGATGCCTTTTGGGCCGTAAATTTTATGGCCGCTAATGCTTATGAGATCAATTCGATCTGATCGGAGAAGGCTAAGCTCCTTTCCAAATCCCTGTGCTGCATCGACGTGAAAATATGCACTATGCTCTCGCAAGATCTCGGAAACCTGATCGAGTGGCTGGATAGTACCAGTCTCGTTGTTCGCGTGCATGATCGAGACCAGAAGGGTTTCAGGTCTAAGGGCCGCCTCAATAAGCTCTGGGCGAACGACGCCATCTGAATTCGGGGCAATGAGCGTGATTTCAAATCCATGCTTTTCGAGATGTTCAAGTGGCTCAAGTACCGCCTTATGCTCTAAGGCCGTGCTGATGATGTGCTTTCTTTTGGTTGCTTCTCCGTGGGGGGCGAGGCCAAGGATCGCCAAATTGTTGCTTTCAGTTGCGCCAGACGTGAAATAGATCTCTTCGGGTTGGGCGCGGACAACGACTGCGACAGCTTCTCTCGCCTCTTGAACCGCTCGTTTCGCCCGGAGTCCAAATTCGTGGGTGCGGCTGCCCGCATTCCCATACTCAACGTCAAAATACGTCAGCATCGTCTCCCGAACTGCAGGTTCGAGCGGAGCAGTAGCGTTACAGTCGAGGTAAACGGGCATCGTCCGAACTATCTGGAGAATCACCCAATTCGATCACAGTTTGCTTTCCTGTGCAAATTGTTTGTTATTTGTTTGACAAACTTTCGCATTCGAGCAAGTTGGCGCAGAGATTCGGAATCTTGAGGCAGCGCAGTGGCTGATAGCTCTTACGACTACGAATATACCTTTCCGGCCATCCGCGGAACTCAGGCCGGTCGAGACTACTACGTCTCGATGTGTCCGCTTCGGCTGATCCCCAAGATATTTGTTTTCAACGAAGAGGAGCTGCTCCCCGAGCTTAGAGCGCAGCGTCTCTTAAATAAGGCCCGGGTGCCTGAGATCGCTCAGTACCTTACAAGCAATCGAAATAGCTACGTGTTTTCCGCAATCACGGCGTCCATTGATGCGGACGTGCGGTTTGTTTCAGCGGAAGCAAAGGGTGAATCGGCGCGGATTGGGTTATTGCAAATTCCGATGTCAGCGCATTTTGTCATTAATGATGGCCAGCATCGCCGCGCTGCGATCGAGTTGGCGCTTCGCGATCATCCTGAGCTAGGCAATGAGACAATCGCGGTTGTGTTCTTTCTCGACGTCGGGCTAACGCGCTGCCAGCAAATGTTTGCCGACCTTAATAGATATGCGGTCCGTCCCTCGCGCTCTATCGGGGTATTGTATGACCATCGAGACGAGCAAGCCGAAATCGCGCGAAAGGTTGTTGCCTCTCTCCCCTTCTTTCGGGAGCTTGTGGAGATGGAGCGCACAACGCTATCGGCGCGCTCCCGCAGGCTCTTCACCTTTAGCGCGCTGTACGGCGCAAACGTAGCTTTGCTTTCTGGCCTTGAATTTGAACCAAACGAGCTCATCCAGCTTGCTGCGGATTTTTGGTCGATTGTAAGTCGGTGTCTTCCTGAATGGGAGATGGTGCGTCTCAGGCGGCAAACGGCCGGCGAGGTGCGAGAAGATTTCATCCACACGCACGGTGTTGTGCTCCAAGCAATCGGACGTGCAGGAAATGCCCTGATCAAGCAATATCCAAAGGCCTGGCAAAAACGGCTCGCTGATCTAAGTCGCATTAACTGGGCCCGAACAAACAGCAAGGTTTGGGAGGGGAGAGCAATGGTTGGTGGGCGGCTCTCCAAGGCAACACAAAACGTAATCCTCACCGGCAATGCAATCAAAACGCATCTCAAGCTCGACCTCACTCCAGAAGAGCAAAAGCTTGAGACCGCCTTACGGAGCGCCCGACGTGACAGATAGTTCAACATCCCGACAATCCTCGTTCGCTGAAGCGGGCCTTCGCAAGACGGTTGAGGCGCACCTAGCGGAAATCAAGAAGCTATACTCGGAAGATCAGATCCCTTGGATCGTCGGTTACAGTGGGGGCAAGGACTCTACTGCAACCCTTCAATTGATTTGGCTCGCTATTTCACAGTTGCAGAACGACAAGCGGCACAAGCCAATCTTTGTAATTTCGACGGACACACTTGTCGAAAATCCTGTCGTCAGCGCGTGGGTTACTAAGTCACTGGCGGTTATGAATGCTGCGGCTCGCGAACGTGGGCTTCCGATCTTTGTTGAGCAGTTAAAGCCGAAGGTCAGCGATACCTTTTGGGTGAATTTGATCGGGCGCGGCTATCCAGCTCCCCGACCAAAGTTTCGTTGGTGTACCGAGCGGCTTAAAATAAAGCCGGTCGACGAATTCATTAACTCGGTTGTGAAGCAAAACGGCGAAGCAATCGTCATTCTCGGTACTCGGAAGGCGGAGAGTGCAGTTCGCGCCGCCCGCATAAACCGCTCAGAGATGGGCAGAGTGCGAGATCATTTGAGCCCGCACCCTGAGTTGCCCAATGCCTATGTATATGCACCGATCGTCGACTGGACCAATGACGATGTATGGTTGTTTCTTATGCAGGTGAAAAATCCCTGGGGTTACAACAACAAAGACCTGCTGACGATGTATCAGGGGGCCTCCCAAGATGGGGAATGCCCGCTTGTTGTGGACACAACCACGCCGAGCTGCGGCGACAGCCGCTTTGGCTGCTGGGTCTGCACGCTTGTCGACAAGGACAAGTCAATGTCGGCGATGGTCCAAAATGACCAAGAGAAAGCTTGGATGGAGCCAATGTTGTCGCTCCGAAACGACCTTGACGGTCATGATCACGACAAACGTGATTTTCGGCGAATGAATGGAACGGTTCAGCTGTTTCGGGAGCGCGACGACCCAATTCCGGGACCCTACACCGTGACCTCCCGCGAAGACTGGCTAAGGAAGCTACTCACCGTCCAAGAAACGGTTCGAAGGAACCCCAAGACGCCGGAGCTTGTTAGAAATATTGAACTGATTTCGCTAGAGGAACTGCAGGAAATCAGACGCCTTTGGGTGGTTGAAAAGTATGAAATTGAGGACACGGTCCCAAAGATCTACCTGGAGGTGACGGGAAACCCCTTCGAGGGCGCGCCCATAGACTCCAATCAGCCATTCCATCACGAGGAGATGCAGCTTCTCAAGGAGTCCTGCGACGATGATCCGCTGAGATTTGAGTTGGTCCGAGAGCTTCTTGAGGTCGAACGCCGATATAGGGGCTCTGCAAGACGTTCTGATTTGTTTAAGCGGCTGGAATCTGCCTTCAAGCGCAGCTTTTACGAAGATGTTGATGACGCAAGCGCAGTTGCAAAAGAGAAACAACAACTTCGAAGCATCGTCGAGAGCTTGCGCGGTGATGAGCTCGATTTTCCGGAAACGCGCGCGGCCGTAGGCCAGGTAATGGATCGCACGGATAGAAGCATCCCAAAGAAAGCTGCACAGTCATGATCTTTAATGAGCTGAAGCTTCATAATTTTGGAGTGTATAAAGGCCTGCATGCACTGGACCTCACGCCGACCTCGACAGCAAAGCCCATTGTATTGATTGGGGCGCTCAATGGTAGCGGAAAGACCACCATCATTGAAGCTCTCCACCTTGCACTTTACGGACGTCAAGGGATGCCTGCGGGCAAACGAGCTAATTCGTTCGAATCTTACCTTCGATCTGCTATCCATAAGGATGTCGATCCGAGTGAAGGGGCCTCGGTTGGATTGCGGTTTGCAATGCAAGAGGAAGGACACCCCGTGGAATACGAACTGGTCCGGACTTGGAGCGAAAAAAGCGGAAAAGTTCGGGAAGATTTCGAAGTTTACAGAAATGGGAAAAGTGACAAGGCGCTGAGCGAGCTATGGAGTGACCATGTGCAGGAGCTCTTGCCGCCCAGGATCGCACCGCTTTTCTTCTTCGACGGCGAGAAGATTGAAGAGCTTGCTGATTTAAAGAAAGCTCCGGAACTTGTGCGCGAGGCCATTAAATCGTTGCTGGGCCTCGACATTGTTGGACAGCTTGAATCCGACCTTCTGATCCTCGAAAGACGAAAGTTTGCGTCAGTAGCTCCCCATATTGACCAGAAAAAGCTCAAGGAATTGGAGCATCAACTGACTGATCTAGAGTCAAGGCGCTCCTCTACCTTAGGTGAGATTGCGCAAGCACGAGCGCAAGTAGCCGAACAACTCGCTGAGAGGGAGCGCGCCGCCGCTTTGTTTCGCGATGCGGGCGGAGATTTGTTTAATCAACACGAAGCACTTCGATCAGAGCAGGTGACCTTAGAAGCCGAGTATAAATCGACGTTGACCGAGTTGAGACAATTGGCGACGGGTGTTTTGCCGCTAGCCTTAGTTGGACCGCTTCTTAAGCGAGCAATTATCCAGAGTGAAGCGGAGTTAAACTATGGGTCGGCTGATCAGCGCCATCAGACGATAGAGGAGCGGGATCAGTTTGTGGAGCAGCTCATTCGGCGCGAACTCAAAGACCTTGGTCCAGCAGAGATCGTCATCGAGGCGCTGCGCAAAGACCGGGCGTCCAGAAAGCCTATAGCGACCAGCTCAATTTATCTTGGGACGACTGCACAGACTCATTCAGCCATGCGGCTCATTGAGGGAAGTGAAATACCCTCGGCTCTCGATAAAGCTCGAGAGCGCCTGATCGCTGTGGCAGGCAAGGAAAAGGAGCTGTCGGGAACTCAGCGAAAACTCGCCGCGGTCCCCGATCGTGATACAGTTCAGGGGCTTACCGATGCGATCTCAGTCGCAACCGCCAAGAGCCAGTCAGCGCAATCAACACTAGAACGACAAGAGAAAGAGCTCGCAGAATTTGATCGAGAAGTGTCTCTTGTCCAAAGATCACTAAAACAGCTCATTGAGGAGAGGGTCAGCGTTCATAACGAGAACGCTGATGCTGAGCGTATCATAAAGTATTCAAAGTTTGTGAGAGGCGCCCTGGAGCAGTTTGGTGACCGAGTGGTCAAACATCATATCAGGCGAATTGAAGCACTTGTTGAGGAGGCTTTGGAGAACCTGTTCCGCAAAACGAACCTCATCGCCAAGGTCACGATTGATCCTAAGACGTTCGAAATCACGCTAAGAGGAAGCGACGAGCAATTGATTCCCGCAGAGTTGTTGTCGGCCGGCGAACGCCAGCTACTTGCGACAGCCCTGTTGTGGGCCTTAGCGCAGGCGGCTGGCCGACAGATTCCGACCGCGATCGACACGCCTTTGGGCCGTCTTGATTCTGTGCATCGCCATAAGCTCGTTGAATCGTACTTCCCGAGAGCAAGTCACCAGGTAATTCTCCTTTCAACGGACGAAGAAATTTCTGGCGTTTATTACAAAGCGCTGATGCCTGCCATTAGTCACTCTTACACACTCAAATACGATGACGAGACGCGGAGTTCTCATGTCGAGAACGGCTATGCATTTGCTTTGGAGGCTGCCCGTGTCCATTGAAGCAGTAAGAATTAATGCCCAGGGTCGAGAGCAACTGATCCGACTCAAACGCTACACAGGGATCGAGCACTACAACGAGCTGTGCCGGTGGGCTCTATGCATCTCGCTTTCCGAAGTAACACGACCAGCGCTTACGAAAACCGGGGGAGATGGCGGTATTGATATGACATGGCGGACATTCGCTGGTGCCCATGCGGATCTCTATATGGCTCTTCTAAAGCAGAGATGCGTCGAAGACGAGCTCGGAACATCGCCTGAAACGCTGAACGAGCAGCTTCGGTTGCATATTCAAAGGGGCCTTGGATACCTTAGCGGTCGGAAGCTCAGGAGCATTACAGATCTAGTCTCAGTGGCGGCTCTTGCGGCGTAACGGTGTGCGATTGTTTACCGTTCGAGGCAGGATAAATCGGCCATTCAACGATCAAACGTAGTCATTCGCGACTTAGGCACTTCCTTGCTTAAAGGGCCTTGGGATCCGCCGTCCATTCCCCGCGAGAAACATCTCAGTGATTTGGCGTACGGGAGCTTCGCTGAAGCTCACATGGATTGGTCGGTCAGGCCCATAATAGTAGATACGATCGAAATCGAGATTGTCACTGATCCATTTCACAACTTCGGACATGTCCTCGTCTTCGACGATAAAGTCGACGGCCGCGCCGAGACGCGAACATACTAGCTGACCTTTCGAGTTCAATTCATGAGCAGCATGCTGGTCAAGTTTCGGGGCCACGCGTGTTTTAATATGTTTGCGTAGGCCGTTCGAGCAGAAGCCGTACGTCAATCGTATTGACCCATAGTACTCAATTACGGGGTCAAGAATATTGGTTGCAAGGTCTAAGAGTGCCGCGTAACTCCCGGCATTCTCGGGCGCGTTATCAATCATTAGGCGTGTTTGAGTCTCACCACAGTCAATGAGATCTCGGTAGGTTAGAAATCGTCCACAATTTTCATCCAAACCAGGTACTCTCTTGCTCCGAACCAACGTTTGACCTTCCAATTCAAAGAGTGATTGTCTCAGCGAATCCGACAAAGAGTCCATCGGGATATGAATCTGGCTCTGACTTGGCTCGTCGAGCAGAATACTAGATAGAATGCGATCAAATTTCCGGGCTTCGGTGAATTCGAGGGATTCTTCATTCAAGAAGCGCGACTTCCCAATCAGCCTAAAATCCTGGTCGTTCGTGAAATAGCGATCGATTGTCTTTAACCGTCCAATATCAACCTTGCTCTGGCTTTTAAGTCGCGGTAGTGGGCTTTCAAAAAGGTCATGCTGGTAGAACGATACTTTATCGATCCTCTCGTGAATTCGGATCAGATCGACAACTTCCAGGCCGTCGCTGAGTAAGCTCGCTGCCCAGATCATGACCTGCAACTGTGGAGGTAGCCGAGTTATCAAAGAGCGGTGTACCATAAAGCCCTTGCTTTCGATGAGCGTCCCAATACCGCGCTCTAGCGATCCTTGAATGGCTTTTCGGAGTGTTTCCTCATTGCGTAGATCCGCAATCAGCTCTAACGCGCTGCGTTGGGCAGTTCGAAGGCTCCCGAATAGGCCGACAATATCATTTCGTAGCCGCTTATCAGCGACAATAGCCCGTCCCGTCCTTCTGAAATGATGTATCGCTAGCATCACGAGAAGCTCGTTCTGCCGCTGGGTCGCGGCCTCCGAGAGAGCCCCTTGATCGTATCTATTGCTAATTGCTTTTACGGCGGATCTGAAAGATCCAAAATGTTGAGTCAACTCAGCCGCATTCTCAATTTCTGCCTCGGACGGCATTCTACCGATATCGAGCATTGCAGACCATAAGCCGTCCAAAAGCTCCGCTTGTCGCGAGCTTAGCTCATGTGTCCTTGCTTTGCGTTCACGCTTATGAGTGTGCTCCCGCGGTTCCAATGAGAAGCGTATTCGCGCGCGCGAATCAGATCTCACCCGCGATGCTAGAAATGACGCCTCGGCCGTTTTATCCTTGAAGACGAGAAAGACGCCGGGCCCAATGGGTATTGGGGATGCGTCAAGTACGCTATCGATAAATGATTGGAGTTCACTTTGCAGGTAATATTTTTGGAAAGTGCCGATTGACGTTAGATAGCCATCCCGAAACGGGCGTCCAAGCTTGCGCTGATCTGACGTCAGCATCGTCGAAACGACTATTGCAATTCGAGCCAATGCGAATGCTTGCGTCAGCGCGTAGTGCCGTTCAGCTAAATCCTCTATAACGTTGATAACAAATCCGAGATTTACGATATCGGAGGGGATGAGCGGCTCATTTGGTCGATAATGTGGGTCCCACCCGTTTGAAGGTACGTTTATAGAATGGAGGTACTTGAGATCATCGCCCTTTCCGCAGCCGTAGTCGAATATTGAAAATGAGCCATTCAAATACCCAAAAGTCTCAAGAAATCTAATGGGCGCTGATAGCCGATCTCGCGACAACGCAGTAAGATGGCGAGCAACAGGGCCGAAAGTAAGTAAGGCGACCCCGTTGTCTGGGTCGCCGATCGCAGTTTCATTCCCGATCGGCACTAAAGTGTGGTTGTCTAAACGGTATCCGGTGTTGGCTAAAAGCTCATTCCACTGTCGTCTGAAACCAATTGGCTCCCCAGTTTGAAATATACCCAGTGCCTCGACAGCAGTCGTGAGCGCTTCGAATCGTTTCCTAGAAGCGTGCCCGAGCGGTAGTAGTAGTTCCTTGCGATGGAGAATTGGCGGGTTCAGTGAGTCTTGATAAGAGCGTCTGCTAAGAACAGAGTTCCTAAGATCGACAGCGACGGTTTGAAGTAGCACCGGAAAGGGATCTTCAAAGAAGCCGGGGTACAGAAGAAACGATACATGCGACGCATAACTGTTGACGCGAACAACATTGAATGCGTCGTCTGCAATTGTACTGAACGTTCGGGCTCTATCTATGAGATCTTGATGCTCGTCTGAAGCATGGGAGATTGCATCAACGTGATAGTATCGCCGAAGACCGAGTGCTTTGCCAGTATGAGGTGCCGATTGGTGCATCGTGGCTTAGCCGCAAACAGTGTTGTTCGACGATAGTCAGCGCGGAAACGACTAAAAGTATTAACCACTGAAGCTCACACTGTGCACCCCAAACTTCGCGGCGGGATCGCTTGAAAGTGGTATTATCCTTTCGCCAATCCGGTGATTATATCTAGAATTCCGCCACTTTTTTCTTCATCCATGATCAGTGCAGATAGAGCTTCGTGGCGCGACAGCTGCGCTTGACCGAGTAGGCCTTCCATAATTTCCAGGCCGCCACATGCGTATTCTTCGAAGATTCGTATTTTCTCTTCTTCCCGATTGTTCGCCATGACAAACGGGTCTCCAACGTCGGCGATTGCAATGGCATTCATAACAGCAGCGTCAAACTGACCACTAAATGTATGAAGATTGATTGGTTCGCCGGTCTTGTCGAATTGAACTTTGCGACCTCGTTTGAAACCAAGACATGCCGCGAAAACGAGAGCGTCTTTATAGGTCTGGAAGACTTCTCGACCTTTTGTAAGTTCGGATAGGAAATCATCAAACCGTTGTGGTCGTCGGACGCGATCAGCCATGATAACCCTCCTCGAACTCGGTATATTCATACGTTGAATCAGCGCGCACGAAGTAAGATTCTTTTCCCTCTCCCACTTTAGGCGAGTGGTATACTAACGTGACATGCTTGCCGACGCGAGACCCACACTCTTTTTCAACATCACCTTTCCATTGCGTGGGAGAGACCAAAAGGATAATTTGATCAGCTAGCTCTGGGATATACCGCGCTATCAGTTTCCGGTAAGTCTCACCAAGTGATCCGAAAGGAGAGTCCATTACAATCGGAAAAACTCCACCACGGAAAAACTGATTGTCGCGTCCATGTCGTTCCTTTGCGAGGTTCACGATGCTCGCGATAAAGCTAAGGCTGGTGACTTGACTCTCGCCTGTCGACTTTTCGTACACAATCTCACGACCGTGGTTAGGAACGTCCTTGTAGATCTGCAAAGCATAGTTGTCATCGATCTCAGCCCAGTAATCCTTCTGTAGAATTTTTCGGAAGGTCTCATTTACTCGTTTTGACAGTTGCTCCTTAGTGAGCCGGGATAGCGATTCGTGTAGTTCACCAATTACTCGCGCGCATTCTTCTGCGAGTTCAAGGCGTCGTTTTGCAACCTCCACCTGCGCAGATCTTGCTGATAGGTCTTTGCGGATCGCGACTACGGCCTCAAGGTCGGTATTGCATTTTTCGAGATCGCCAACGGCCCGGCCGCGGCGGCCGAGCGCCTCTTCAACGTCATTCTGCAGAGTGGCCCGCTTTTTCCCCAGTCGGACTACGTCTTCCTGGTCAGAACCCTCTAGCAGCTTGTTGATATCGTCTAGCCGTCCAGTCCGCTGATCGCGCTCAGCCAATAATTCAGACCGTCGCTTTAGCCCTTCCCTCAAACTCTGAAACAAGTCTCTGCGTGACCACTCGATCTGCTTCAGGGCCCCCGTTGTTGCTATGAACGCCTCTTCTACCCCTGCTGCAGCAGCAGCGTGTCGGTAGTGTTCGACAGCTCGGTAAGCTTCGCTCCCGTTCGTCAAGTCCGCGCCGCAGATGCAGCGGCCGTTATTAAGCAAGTCTTCGACGAACTGTTGCTTTATCTGATACGGAAGCTCTCCTTTCTTTCGACGCTCCTCCAACAAATTCAAGACGTCCGACGATGCCGTTTCGAAGAATGCTAGGAAGCCGCGTTCGGAAATCAGCTGTCTGTTTTTTGTGTTTATTGTTTCAACGTCATCTTTGATTTCAAGCAGACGCTTGTCGATCGAGTCGGCTTCCTCCTGTAGCTTGGTGGTTGATTCAAGCGCGATCAATTTGTTGCGGACGACCCCCAACTCTTCCTTGAAGCCTTCAATATTCTTGTCCTCAATATCAATCTGCTCGGTAGCCCGTCTCTTCTTGTCTTCTAGCTCAGTCTCCTGGTCGATAATTCTCGATAGCTCTTGTGAAGCGCCTTGCTTGATTTGTTTTGTCAGCTGCTTCTTAACGCGATCACTAAGGTGGACTTGCGCTCGTTCTACAATCTCCAACCCCATCAGCGTTTTTATGGCCTCCCGGATTTCATGAGAGGCGCTGGCATACGCTAACTTCTCAATGCGTTCTCCATTGAAGAAGAAATAAGAATGCATTTTTTCCGGCAGAATTTGGCTGATCAAGCTCTCCGGATTCTTGGCTCTATCAAATTTTCCTGATCGGTCCGTCCACGAGAGCTCCAGAACAGAGCCTCCGGCGGGCTCAACCTGAAGTCCTTGCACGCGCCGATATTCTTGCGAACGCGATGCAACGTAGCGCATGTCTTCGTGGTCGAATTCGACCTCGACGCTCATCTTGATGCGGTTGTCTCCAGTAGTTTCGGTGATTGCGTGCTCATTCAACAATTTTTCATTGCCGGTATCAAAATCGGTGCCACCATAGAAGCACCACTTGAAAGCGTTCAGCAGACTCGTCTTTCCGGCGCCATTCTCTCCATGAATAACCGTAACATTTCTTACTCCGTCCGTACTCAGGATTACTTCGCGCGAGCCATAGAATTGTCGAAAGTTGTTGAGCGCTAACTTCTTAAGTTTCATGGCTTGATTTCCTGCTCCAGCAGACGCGTGATGCGCTCACAGAGCTCTGACTCCTTATCACGAAGACGAGATAGGTCACGAAATTGCTGGTACTCTTTCTCGATCTTCAGAATTGCATCAATTAACTTTTGGACCTGGGGCGTTGTTGATGCCAATATTTCTTCCGGGGAGCGGTAGGACATATTCGACTGCCTCCTAGTAGTCGGTCAAATGCAACCGTGTTTTTAGCTGCCTTAGGGTGTCCAGTGTTTCACCTGGGTTGATGGACAACTGGGCAAATTCCGCTACGCGTTCGAGTTCCTTTCGCACTAACCGTCGCTCCGTCTCGAGTGCAGAAGGATGAGTGCGCGCAAGATCGTCGAGGTCGGGGACTGCGATAAAGTCATAGATTGTAGCCGTCGACTTGCCTTCGGCCTTACGGAGCACGCGACCACGACGTTGAATATATTGTCTTGGATTTGTCGAAGATGCGAGAATGTAAGCTGTCTCGGTTCGCGGAACATCGACGCCCTCGTCCAAACACCGGATGGCTACGAGTACTTGTAACGTGGTGTCCGAAAACCGTTGTAGGAGAACTTTGCGCTCTTCGGCGCTCTCTTCAGAAGTGAACTTGCTCGCGCGCATCCTTAAGCCATGACCGATCAGCTGCAAAACTTTGTCTACTTGCTTTTCACCCTCATCCTTAGCGTCGCCGCAATAAACAAGATTGTAAGGGCTTGTCGTTCGATTCGCCATCAGATCCCTAAGGCCAACGAACTTGCTCTCCAGGCGAGAGATCAAGCGGGCACGTTCAATCAGAAGCTTCTGTAGGAATATGTTCGGCTCCTCGTCTTCCTGGCCAGCGTAGGCTTTTGCGATCTGGGCGGATAAGTCCTTGTAGATCGCCATCTCATCGTCATTCAGGGGGGCGAGCACCGGGTGATAGTAATAGGGGCAAAGGTATCCCTGTTTGATGGCGTCGCCGAGGGAGAACTCAGCGACGACTTTCCCAAAGTAGGACTCTAGTGCTCGCGTGCCCTCCTCGTCGCCATGCCGAATGGGTGTGGCGGACAGGCCTAATCGAAATTTCGCGACACTCGGAAGTACTGAGAGGAATGACCGTGCCCCAAGGTTATGCATCTCATCTGCAATAAGGAGCATGTTTCTGTTGGCTTTTCCTACGAGCTTCTGAAATGGCTCACCCGAAAACGTGTCGTTCACGACTATGAAGACGACAACGCGGTCCGATCCCGCGGCAAGTGCAGTCAATCTCTGCTGCGCGGCTTCAATCCAGCGATTGGTGCCGCCATAGCAGACAAGTGGAGAATAACCGAACGCTTCGGTATCATCCGCCCATTGGTTAGCAAGGTGCTGGTAAGGCACCGTAATTACGATGAGTAGATTTAGCTGCTTTTCCTCTATATGGTTTGCAAGTTGGGACGCTGCCGCAAGCGCGGTGACCGTCTTTCCAGAGCCGGTGGCCATACTGAACACACCTTGGCCATTGTTTTCGAGCCAAGCCTTGATGGCTTCCCTTTGATACGGACGGAGTTCACCGCTAGCCAAAAACCGGTCGGGCGGTGCGTACCGCGGCCGAAAAGACTTAGGCGGGGAATACGGCCGGTCCATGCGCTCCGTCGCTCGGATAAATGGGCGGAGAGCTTCGTCTGACGGCTTGTAGATCTCCAGATTACTGTCTTTCCCATCCCACATTTCGTCTATTTCAACTGCGATTTCCTCAACTCGCTCACGCGACTCGTCCGATTTCCAGGCACAATAGATGTCGATTTTTTCCCAATTCGTCGCGGCTCGCTTAGTTAGGTTGTAGCTACCCGAGAAACCTATTCGGTCGGCATGACTGTCCTGGAAAACTCCCATTTTTGCATGAAGCATTCCGCTGAGTTCGTTTTTGGGAACGCCGACGCGAATCTCCAGAATCCGGTCTCGAATAAGCCAGCCAAGGACGGTGCGGGTATCTTCCTTCAGCGCGCTAAAGAGCTCTTCGAATGAGTGGGTTATTCGTTTCTCAATTTCTTGGCGATCAAGAATATCGGCAGCGCCTTTTAGCGCTTGATAGTCTTCTACTGAAAGAACGGGAGAGATAATCCAGCGCGACTTCCCTCCGTTACAAGCGAACTGCGCAATTCCCTCCGCCGCATCTCGCACCCAGCCTGTTGTAAAGAACCCGACCGCAACGTCGTAAACGATGGCATCGCGCAATACCGGCACAAAAAATGCGCTCAGTGGGTTAACGCGTGTAGTCTTTAATGAAAGAGGAAGACCTATGTCCCTGAACGCCATTTATGAAAACTCGAATTCGCGCAGCAAGCCATGCAAGACCGCCGACTGCGCCTGGTTCATGGATTCGGCATGGTCCCAAGCTGAAGGCTCCATAACGAGCCGATAGTCTAAGTGCACAAGTCCACTCATTGGGTGCCCTAAAAGATCATTTTCCAGCTGCTTTTGTATTCTGCCGATATTCTTGTCCGTCGCGTACAGAGCACGAAAGCGTCGATTGTATTCGTAAACGTCTGGGGAGGGCGTCTCAAGTTGGAAGACGCCCTGCCTGGAGGCAACATTGGGCATTTTTGCGAGATAAGAGATAATAGTTGCTAACTCGTACTTGATGCCAACTGCGCGTAAGTGCGCCATTAGGACCTGCGCGCTCGTGTCCTTGTCTATCAGCGCGATTTCAATAGCGTTGGACAAGTGGGAAACCTTCGCACTGTCGCCAATTGCGTGAGTTATCAAGTCGTAGAGTCCAGAAGATTTAAGCACAAAATCTGGAGAGTTCTTCAAAACGAAGAGGACACTTGTATCTAGCACTTCCCGGGCATTCGCCATGTGTTGCTTGATCTCGGCCACCCGAAGCGGTGCATTCTCCTTCATAATTTTGTGAATTGTGTCATCTAGGGAGATAAATTTGCGTTCAAAGTCCGCTGTCGCAAGACCGATCATCAGTCCGCGGCGGACAGAAAAGCGCGAATCGTCATGGCAAAAACTAAGAATCATGTACTCGCTCAAGCCGGGAGATTCTTCAGGAGGGAGGCGCTTCCGGACTGCTCGATACAGAACCTTTGCAGAGAGAAATTGGGCCGTTTTTTTGATCGTCTCATACACGACCGACTTGATTCTATCGATGACTGGTTTGTCGAAGGAGAGCTGCGTGTATAGGCAATAGGTGCCGCGCTCGACGATGAGTGCCTCCTTAAGGCGAGGGATCACGGCGCCAGCAGCGTGCTCTTGAATATCTTGACCAAAGATCTGAAGGTGTTTTGCGCGAACATCCTTAAGCGAAACAGGCCCTCCCGCAGCGCGCAACACAATTAAGAGACGTGTTGCAGCGGGGAGTTCAGAAATCGCAGTTATGACGCCCTCCTTCAGCGAGGCGCCGAATTCCTCTCGCAAGACGCTCTCAAGCTGCTGAATTGGAATGCCTGGCAAATGCTGCGCTAGTTTATTTACATTGAAGGGCCAGTTCGAGATCGCCAGAGCGGCAATAATCCTTCGTCTTAGGCTCGAAGTTGCGGGTATGGCAGCCAGAAGCTTCGTTCTTAGTGCGTCTTCGTCTGATTGATTTCGGACAGCCCAGCCGATCACGTCGCGATTGCGCTTTATCGGCGTCAGATGTTCTTTGAGCCAATTCTCCAATGAGCCATCGCAAACGTCGATGGCAAGACAGTGCAAAGGATCAAGAGCGCTTTCTTGTGCTAGCGCGTCTTCCGAAAGTATGCACCTGCTCGGGCCAACCACTGTTGATACTATAGTCGGCTCTTCTCTTTTGAGGTAGGCCTCAAAAATCTTCCTTGCAGAACGAAGTTTGCATTTTCCGAGAGCCGCTTTCTCAATCTGTCGAACCCTTTCGCGAGTCAGTCCATATCCGACGCTAATCTCTTCAAGTGTTTCCGTTGTTGACACCAGTATGCCGTAGCGTCGGCTAAGGACATCAAATTGGCGGTGATCTAAAAATTCGCGGAGAAAAGCTAGAAGTGCAGGGCTCCCATTTTGTGTTACACCCAATATGGTGGTGATGGGCCCACCGTCGCTACGATTGCTCTGCCTTGGAATTGTATCTTCGCGGGAAGCTGCTGGACTACCCGAACTAGAGGCGACGTGGTTGGGAGGCGCCGTCGCAGTCTCCGAGCTTGGTCTGCTGACGAAGTTGTTCGCAGCATTTAAAACCTTAACTACCGAAGGATTGAGCGATTTGTCAGAGAGCTCTTTGAGAGCTACCTCGGGAGCAAAGCCAAGACCTGTGCAGAGGCTGAAGAATTTGTCATTTGTGATTTTTACAACCAGCATTTCCAGTTCGGCTACAGTCTTCCGACCCGAATTCTGCTTTTGGAGAAACCTTGTGCGAACGACAGGCCAATCAGCGAGCACGTTGTTCAGGGCGATTACCCCTGCTTCCCAATTTCCCTTGACCCGCTGAGCGGATTTAAACTTCTCCAGTATGTTGCGAAGCCTGACGGAGATATCGTGTTCGAGAACCGCGTCAGGAAATGATACTTGCGAAACGAGCAGCAATAGCTGGCGAAACGCCTGCTGTGCGGGGGTCTCGACGACTTGAATGGGCTCCAGATCGTAGCAGTGTGGATTGGCGCTGAAATGCTCAACAAGGCCAAAAAGCTCGTTCGCAGACTTTGTTCCGAGGTTCGGAGTTCTGTGTAGTCGGCGTCGCATGTGCTCTGCGTCAGCCAAGAACTCCCTAATAGTCGTTGTTGCGATCTCGCGGTCTGCTATCACGCAATTTGAGAGTCGAACCGACGCGTCGTTATTTTGGACGAGCCATTCCAAGGTCTGGTCCATTCCTTTACGAATTTCGCTCATCCGTGCTTCTGCATCATAATTGGCTGCGTAATCAAATAAATGGTTGCCATAGTTTGTTCTGCGTCGGAACTACCTCGGATGGTCGTTTTAGCTAGGCCGGGGAGTTAGACAGGTTGACGTGTCAGGATACCAGTATAGGTTCCGGTGCACCGCCTATGCAATCCAGACGAAGGTTGGGCTGACGGACAATTTGGAAATAATTCGGATCAGAGGTTCGGATTTGGACGGTCCTGGGGTGGTAAATTAGAAAGAGGATGCGGCCGCAACGTCTGACCGCGGCGGGGTTCAATTGGAGCAGTCGAGTGCTACGTGTCCTTGGAAATTACCGTAGGAGCATCAACCTAAGATCGGGCCCCGCTCTTGGCGGATAATGCCAATCGCAGCAGTGCTCTGTGTACCTCAAGCAGGGCCAGAGTATCGCGTTCGCAATACGCTAGAAGTGCGTGCCGTAATTGATGAACTTGTTCAGAACATTCAACAAGGCCAGACACTATTTGCAGAAATGTCGCAGAGGCCGCGCCGCCATCGGCAATGACCTTTAGATCGTCATAAGTAAAGCCAGGACAAAGAGCTGGAGCAACGGATTTAATGGAGTTGCTGTACTGAAACTCGGGCAAATAGAGAGCCGTTCTCACAACGGGCAATAAATCTGCCAGTCTGACTGTCAACGCGCCTAGGTCTGCACTTAGATCTGGGAAATCTGACGCTAGTTCTCTTAGCCTTGTTTTCTCGTACGCCGAATAGACGATGATCGGATCATCAGAGCCTGCTAAGCCGTCTATTAGCGCTTCCGCGAACTGACGTCGGGGATCGCTAACACCGTCTGCAAGAAATTCCTTGTGACCCATCGTGCCATCGCTATCGACCATATGAAGTGACCACTGGAACGGAATGGTTTGGTAGGGCCTCGTACCTTCATAGAGCGGGATCGGGGGCGTCATTGCCTCGAAGTCTAGATAGCAAGACGGGGGACCAAAGGTGTCTAGCAAAGGTCCGAGGTTGGCCGCAACGTAGGGCACGCCACTCACTGTCGCGTCGCGGATAATGGTCTGCTTCGAGGTGAGCGGGAAATTCGGCGGTATGAACGATATTGACTCAATCCCGGAGGTCTTGAGTTCCCTTGCACGGTCCTGCGACAAGCGAGGCAAATAGCCAATCCAATCGGCCGGCTTTTCCGCTGTGCACTTGTCCCAGAACTCGCATGCGTAGGGCGTTCCGCACTGGCTTCCTGGTTCGGCGTCGGGTAACGCATTGCCGAGACAATCCCACATGGCGGGAAGTCGGGCTGTCAGATCGGTCAGTCTCATTCCTACGGCTTCGCTGACGTCCAAGCGCCTAAAGTAATCTGTCCAGGAAATGTCGTTTGGTCCGCGCACGTAGTCCGTATTCACGTGGAGTAACGCGATAGACGACACGGTGACGCCGGCGCCGCGGAGGACGTAGGCTTGGATTGCGATGTCGTCGAGGTAGTGATCCTTGAGGCCGCTGCCGCTCTTCACCTCGCGGAGCCCCCAAGTGCCGTGCGCGAGCCGTTCCAGTACGTCCACTTGGATGCGGATGTTATGGTACTCGAATGCGGCTTCAAAGATCGCGGGCACACTGGCGTCGTGCATTAGCTCAGCCGTACGGGCGGTGGCCTCGGAGTGTTGCCAGGGCTGTGCCCCAATAGACGCCCCTCGGGGAAACAGCAGCTGGGCTTTTTTTCCGATGTCCCGTCCGAGGACCAATGCCGAGCCGGCAGCGGGTTCTTTATAAGGTTTTGGTTCGTGGACAAGCAACCATAGGCGCCGCGGGCATTGCAGGCCTGCGATGTAGCGGGACTTGGTTAGATGTTGGCTGGTCAATGAGTGTCACACCTTAAAACTCGTCAAATCTGGACTATCCAAGCGGTTGCCGCAATAAGGGAGGAGCCAGCGTGGTATCCCGTAATTACCGACTTGGCTTGATTTCGGGGTCGTAAAGGAGCGGCTCTTCACCACCTATCCACGGTCTGGCGGGTGGGTCTTTGCAGCTTAAGGGAAACTCGGGATGCGGCACGGTACTTTGCGATCACGTCTGCCGATTTCTTCGAATGGCTACCGACGCCAAGGTTATCTGCGCGGACTTAGTTGATGCTGTGCTGCTTAAAAGAAGGACAGTCGTGAACAGGGGCAGGCCAGTCGATAGGCCGCGCTACCAAGCTTAGCTGGGTCAACACTTACTCTGTTGATCATGGCGTAGAACGACCTCATAATGCGAAAAATGCCTGATCCGTGGTCGTGCGCAACGAGGCAGCAATGGCTACTTACCGACAGATTCAAGAATGGGTGCGCGCGAGAGATGGATTCGTTCCAAAGACGTGCTGGATCGCGCATGTAATGTCGGACTTGGGACTAACGAAGGGAATAGCGCCAAACCGCGCTAATTCCGGCGAAAGGAAGCACCCCTGTCCTTTGGAAAAGCGCACAGCCATTGTTGCCGCAATTCGACATTTCGGGATGAGCCAGTCCGATCGCTGACCGCGCGGCGCCAGAGCACATCGTCTACCTTCCTGATCGCTTCTCTCATAGTCGTTCGAGCTTGTCGGCGAGTTGAGCCTAGGAGACTACCTGATTCTCCTGGCGCGCTGCCATGCCCACCCCTTTATTTCACGCCCGATATAAGTGCGAATCAATCCTTCAACGTTCATTGTTGCAATGCGAGAGCAGGCTCCAGGGGAGTTGCATATCTAATCAGTGCTCGCCAAGAGCGTCTACATCTTGATAGGGCTTTAGATGAGTAGCTAACTTTGCCCCTGCGCAAGCGGAGCCTGATTTGAAAACAGTAGCGAAGTCCAAAGCGCGAGCGTCATGCTATTGATCTAAGAACGGCTGCTAGTTGTTCGGACATAGCTTGCTTAGCGCCCGGCTCGTCTGCCGGCTTACTCCAGATTGTGCGGTAGTTGAACTCGCCGCCGCCTGATTGCATGCCGTCCTTCTCCCAATGCCATTCAATCACCGACAGAGTCGGCACGCCGTCCACGTCCCGAATCCACCAGTTCCGCTTAACCAAATGCATATCGACTGCAATTTGCGTTTTTACCGAGAGATCTCGTGAGGGGTCGTCGCTCTCCTGCGTCGTTGTGTAAAAACTGGCGTATTGATCGCGAGCAACGGGGCTACCGGTTCGGATTCGGAATTTTTCGGGTATTGTGCGCTTGCCCGTGTTCAGCAGAAAAGCCAGTTCGACGATCCCACCGAGGATGTCTTTCAGTCGGTCAGGTTCGGTCATTGATGCTCCATTTATGGTCCGAGGCGTCAGGAGGGCAACTGTTGCGTTAGACTGCGCATGTCGCCACGATTGAGAATCGCGCTAATTTCTACCATACGAATCTGTCGGCCTGAGGTGAAGCTTTTGGGTTTCTCCTGTGCTGCTTAGCAGGTCGCTCTGAAGATCATCGAGCTGAATTCTGCTAGTACCGGGGTCGGCCATTGGCCGACTTGTTCCGTAACGCCTCATGAGGGTGTTGGTGATCGTGAATGAGCGGGATTTCTGGGATCCGCCGTCAAAACGGTGAATTCGACATCAGTCGGTACGGCGTAAACCATCAGTCTGTGGCTGCCAGACCGCACCTAGGCTATTTACAAAGAACAGTGGTTGCGCCTTTTGATTTAAGAACGCAGCCGCAGTCAATTCGCCGCCGAAGCAAGCACCTGTGTCCAGATTCAATCGATGTGAACGAAGGTCTGGCAGCCTCGATTTGGTTGGGGTATGTCCGTGCACGACAAAGATGCCGTAATCTGCTTTGAATGACAGAAATGGCTCGCGGATCCAAAGTAGATCGTCCTCAGATTGGTCGGCGATGGATGTACCTGGTCGAATTCCGGCATGGACAAACAAGCGTTTTTGGTCGGCAAACCTGACAGGGAGCGCTTTGATCCATTTGAGGTGCTCGGCGGGTAGAGCGCTGGGGTCGTTGACCCCGTAGCTATCAAGAGTCTGTTCCCCACCATTAGCCCACCAGTTCATCAAATCCCGGTCTGACCGCCTATCGGAAGCAGCTGTAATAAGCATCTGGTCATGGTTTCCGCGGAGGCAGATGAACCGATGCCCTTCGCTCAGTTGCCGACGCATGAGGAGGTCGATGACCTTGCGTGTATCGGGACCCCTGTCGACATAATCTCCGATGAAAACGTATCGGACCTCTCGACCGGCGCGAACCTCATCACAGGCCAGCAAAAGCGCCTCCATTTTATCGAAGCATCCGTGCACGTCGCCAATGGCAAAGGTGAGTAAATCTTCCATGGACACATCCGCGCTACGGGGAATCCAAATGACACGGTTATAACGAACGTCACCAGAAGAATATTTTTTCGAAATGTTCCATAATGTGTAAATTTCTCGGGGCCTCATTTGAATATATGAAATCACCGCCGATGCTCCAGCATGGATTGGGACGACACCTTGGGATCCTTTGGGTTTTGCGACGATGGCTTCAAGCAATGAAGGCTGATTGGAGTATCCCGTCCATGGGATCATGCCCGCTGGTAAGTCGCCCGTTCGAGCCTTGCAGTTCGGCCACGCGCGGCCGTCTTGAATGGCGCAGCGCCGCGCATCAATGGCGTCTCTATCAAAAGCTATTGCGCGGTGAGTTCGTCACGGAGGTTATGCTGACGTGGCATCCGCGCGAAAGCGCTTGTCGTCCGAGCCGACCCACAATACCGTAGCAACGCGAATGTCGGATTGCCCGCGCTACCTCCAGGAGATTGAGTGCGACTGCGAATTCATCGAGGAACGCGAGAAATTGGTGGCACTTGTATCGAGTTGGAAAGCGGCGGCTCCCGTATCCTGCTTGATTTGGGACTTCCGTTAGACGCAAGGGACCTAGCATCGACGCCTCTTCCGAACGTCGAGGGGCTTGCCGGAAGCAGTTCGACGCTGCTCGCAATAGTACTATCGCATGGGCACCGCGATCACTGGGGGCTCATCCCCAAGGTCAATCCCCAAATTCCCTTGCTCATGGGAAGGGCAACGGAGAGCATCATTCGAGCCGCGGCTGATTTCGTGCCTGACGCAGTGAAATTGAACGCGACTCGCCATCTAGAGCACAACAAACCGATCCAGCTCGGCCCATTCACGGTACTTCCGCGTCTGGTCGATCATTCGGGCTTTGACGCCTACGCGATGGAAGTTGAGGCGGACGGCAAGCGGTTGTTCTACTCCGGTGATCTGCGAGCTCACGGCCGCAAAGGATCGCTGTTTGAGGCTCTCATAAACAATCCGCCTCGAAACATCGATACCATGTTGATGGAAGGCTCCAGCCTCGGGAGACTGGCCGACGATCAGACGTTTCCGTCGGAAGCCGCTTTGGAGGAGACCTTCGTCGATCGTTTCAAAATCACCGCCGGCATGGCCCTGGTGGCATGCTCTGCTCAGAACATCGATCGCGTGGTCACTATATACCGCGCCGCCAAGCGAACTGGACGCACCCTGATCGTTGATGCCTATGCGTCGGAGGTGTTGAAGGCCACTGGTCAGGATAGCATCCCAAAGCCCGCGCCAGGATGGTCAAACTTGGCGGTGTTTATCCCAAAAAGCCAACGGGTCCAGCTGGTAAGAAATAACATTGCTGCGCTCGTGGATAGTTATCGAGGATTTCGCTTATGGCCTGAGGAACTTGCAGAACATGCGCCCCGCTCGGTGATGCTGTTTCGAGGCTGGATGATGCGCGATCTGGATCAGGCGAAGGCGTTAGCGGGCGCTAAAGTGTTCTGGTCTCAATGGGATGGGTATTTGAGCGAAGGGAGTGCAGGGGACGCGCTCAAGGCCGATTGCGAGCGTCGCGGTATTACATTCGAATCCATACACACATCCGGACACGCCAGCCCCGGCGACTTAAAGCGGCTTGCGTCGGCGGTTGATCCGAAGCGCCTCATTCCGATTCACACCTTTGAACGTGAGAAGTTTCCTTCGCTTTTCCAAAACGTGGTTTTAGCTGACGATGATGAGTGGATCGACATGTAACCCATCACGGCGGTCCTCTCGACAATTCGATTCAACAAGCTGCGACAGATTCAAAGGCGATTTACAGATGCTTGACAATAAGGCTTGGCAACTAGAGCTCCAAAACGTCAGCAAGGATCTCCAAAACTGCCAATTCCCGAGGGAGAGCGAGATCGGAATCCACGGAGACCGCGATCACGTCGTTATTACCCTCCATAGAAAGGGCCTTCATGCCAACATGCAGACCGATGCGGCCGCATTTGAAGCATGGGCGCTGACTTTGCTTTGCCATTGCGAGGTGAAAACGGTCGCAATCACCCTTCAGGAAAACTCGGGGCAGCTCGATGTTCAGGAGCCTCATTTCCAGAGGTTTCTTTATAGACTGACACGTTTCGTTGAGCTTTTTCCTGGGCGGATCGTTGCCGACGAAAGACTCTTGAAGCTTTCACGCGTGGCCGGCGGTGCCCTCGGCCTTTTCTATCTAAATCAGCCGTTGAATCATCGCAGTCCAATCGAGGCAGAGCGTGAGGAGCGGCTTCGGGTTTTCTTGTCTCAGCCAGGAGATCATTCCGAGTCTGATCTTGAGAGAGCGCTAGAAATATCACCAGCCTTTATTGACGCGCTCGCTTTGGAGAAAGTAATGCGCCAATGGCCCGTTGGCTTGTTTGGCGAGCGAGTTGCGCATGGCAATCGAATCTTCACGGGTGGTAAGAGCGCGATTGATCTTATGGGAATTCGAAACGAAGAACTTGTGCTGGTCGAACTGAAGAAGGACGGCAATCGCAAGGTCGGCGCGATCTCTGAATTATTCTTCTACTCCAGTCTGATGCGCGACGCCCTTGGAGGGATTTTCAAGTTTGAAGAACGGCCATCGAAGCGGAACTGCGCGGTAACTACAGAAGACATTAGGCGCTGTTCCAGCGTCTGTGCGGTGCTATTGGCGCCCAAGATGCATCCATTGATCGAAAATCCGAGAATCATCTCAGACCTAAACTCGGCGTTGGCTCGCCATTGGCTAAAGTTTCCGGTCAAGTTTGACAAGGTTCACATTCGAAGTAGTCCGAAGAATATCGGAGAAGACTTCATCTTTAGCTAAGTCATCCTCGCGATAGCGAACGCTCTGCATCTCTGCATAGGCAAGATAACGATATTCCATAACGCCTCATACCCGATGCGGTGCCGGATCAGAAATTGGCAGAAAAGCAGACGACCGAGGTGAGGAGTCGAGCTAGATGCCGAACTGATGCGACGGGTCGAATGAAGAGCGTGATTGCGCATCAATTGATGAAGCCTCTCTAGCAGTGTTGGCTGCTCAAGTTGCTGGGAAACTTGGAGCGACTTCCAGGTAGGCTCCCGGCGCTGTTTTTGGAATATTCCGAGGTATCACCTGAGGACATGCGATCGCTTCCGCTGAAGCGCTGCAACGAAAGTGCTCCTAGTCGACCGTCTGGTGGCGGTACCCTTGCCGCTCCTGGCGAAAGCCCCTGAAACTCACGGGCCCACGAGAGTGACGGCGTCCAGCAAAACGGCGCTAGCCGGCAAGGACTGAAACTGCGCGTGCGAATTGCGCCTGACATTCAAGCGGATCGCCGTCGCCGCAGGTCTCGCCTGCCTGGTTCGGTCTACTTGAGGCAGGATGCAGCTTCAAGCGCTTGTCCCGGCGTCGCCACTCTCGTCCAGACAACCGGTTTGTGCTTGAATTCGGGAATCACATCGAGATTGCTGCTGCGTCCGGTTCCGTGCTCCGTATCCGATCTCGGTTCGCTAACGTGGCACACAAAGCCCTTGCTCTCGAGAGCCGTCCTGAAGCGTTCGTCCGCTGGGAGCCAAAACCGGGTGTCCTTGTGAACGGCTCTGTTGATCCCAAAGGGGATACCTGCCGAAGTTCGGTAACGGAGCAGATATTGACTGTGTCCTGCACGATCAACCGAATATCCGAAAGCATTAGCAAACGCCGCTTCAATCTGACGACCGAGACGACTTGGATCTGGCATTGCAACTCGACTTTCTGTCGGCAAGCGACTTTACTCGTGAAGGGGGCAGCGCAAGCTGACCACCTCACGCAGCAGCGCGATTCGTGTTGGTACTTTAGCGGCACCGACATGGCTTGTGGCACCTATGGTGGAAGCCAGCAATGCTTCAGTCTCCGCCGCGGTCCGAGCTTCCCAGCATGTCCGTGGGCCGCTCTAGAGTTGATCGAGGGTAGGCGATTTAATCTTGCACGACCACAACCCATGTTCGTGATGGACTAGAAAATCTTCTCGCCCCTTGTATTGCGGACTGGAAGCGCAATGAGACTGGAGCGTTTGTCTGATTTCGGCTTCCCGTTCGTCAGGCAAATCTCGTTTGTGATGAGTGCAAACAAACATCTTTCACCGCCCGATATATCTCCGCATTGCTCATCACACTTCGACCTTTCCATCGCCCAGATAAGATACTCAGCCATAGTCGAGAGATCTCGCATAATCACTCTCCCTGTCCGCAGGAGCCAGCGTTCCTTTCTGCAACTCCCAACGAAGGAGCACTATTCGTCATTCGTACGAAGGAGTGTAACTTCTGGGAAGTCCGAACATGCGGCTATCTTCGTCGCTCTCAACGACAAGCCGGGAGAGCCTGTCAGCGAGGGTTCGCTCAACCGAAGCGATTTCTTCTGTCTCTATTGGCGTCGGGGTCTATGGTGGCGGAGATGGTTTCGATTGAAGCTGCGAGGTAGTCGGCAGGCAAGCCGTGTTCGATCGCTCCATTCAGGACCAGATCTTTGTACCACGTGTAAGGCGAAAGCCCTTCCACAACGGCAGTACGGTCTGCGTAGTAGGTGATTGCCCTCAGATGTTCGCCGGCTGGCGTTATTAAATCCACCGTCTTTTCATTATAACCCTTCCCTAGACCCTCTGCCTTATCCAATGCCTTCTTTTCAGCTATCGGGATGTTGAAGACCGCTCCCCAAATAATGTCGGTGTCTATGCCGGTATGAAACGCGTCGCATTTTGAAGAGTTGTCGCTGCTGCGTTTGTGAAAACGAAGTTGGTGCTCCGTCAGTTTTGCCGTGGTGACAAATTCGCACGACGGTACCCGCTCGCGCAATCGAGGCGTCGACATGTTCGAGCCGTACGCGAAGTAGTTCATTTTCAAGATCTCCAGAATGCGGTCGTCAGTGAACTATTTTAGTAAGGCTCAAGTCCGCGTTTTCGTCGCCGAGCTTCCATCCGGGGGTGATGTAGCCGTAAGGGTCCGTTAGTATACCATCCTCATGTCTCTCGGTCATTGGCCTGCTTCTTCCATAACATCGCATACGCGAATGCGGTTTTCTCTCTTTTCAAACTCTCCCGCTGGCGCGCTCTTCAGTTCATCGGAGGTTTCGGACCGAACCGAGAACGCCGCTGCTCTCAGCTGCCGCCGTGATCGCCGACATGCCGCGTTCAGACCCCGGGACAGTTTCGGCGAGGTCGACGCTTCCGAGTGTACGAAGCGGTTTGCCCTTCGACGTCTCGCTCGCCAAGTTGACGCGGCCAGCCGACCTGTCCGCATTTATAGTGGGGGCGGTATCCAAAGAAAGCCGAGGGCAATCACCGCAAGTAAGGCGACGATAATAACGGCGGTGATGGCGCCGGCCGTAATCTTGGCATTTTCATTTTTAACGGGCACCGGCAACCTTTTTCAGAATCTGGTATCCGTTGGCCGCGAGATCCTGAAGGATCGCTCTGGCGATATGAGTGCTCTGGTCCGGCGCGATCCACTCATAGTCGAGGTTCGGGCCGCCATCACCCTCGGGATACTTTATGAAGGCCGTGTGGATCGCGTTGGTGATGAGAATTTCGACAGCCTGGTCTGACATTGGTGCCTCCAATATTCGGAAAGACTAGCACTAACTGAGGTCAATATTGGCGCGATTTCATAACGGCCAGGAAACGCCATTCCGCCACGGTGCCGAGTGCCGACGGCGATTTTGTAAAGCAGAGCCATACAATGGCAGCCAATGCACTCGTGGTTCGAAACGTCCAATTGCCGAGATCACAAAGCGGCCATCGCGCCGCACAGTATGTACGCATGTCCACCGACAAGCAGCGATATTCTATTCCGAACCAGGCCGCTGTCATAGGGGCATATGCGCATGCTCATGATCTGACGATTGTTCGAACCTACGCCGACGAAGGTGAAAGCGGACTTCAGCTAAAAAACAGGCCTGGCTTAAAGCAGCTGCTCGATGACGTTAGCAGCGGGAACGCCGACTTTGCGCACGTACTTGTCTACGATGTAAGTCGATGGGGACGCTTCCAGGACGTTGATGAAAGCGCTCACTACGAGTACGTCTGCAAGAAAGCGGGCATTAAAGTCGCGTATTGCGCCGAGCAATTCGACAATGATGGCAGCATGCTCTCAAGCATCGTCAAGAATCTTAAGAGGGTAATGGCAGCAGAATATAGCCGCGAGCTATCTGTAAAAGTGCACGCGGGTGTCTGCCGCTTCGTGCGAATGGGATTCAGGTTCGGCGCCCCGACCGGCTACGCTCTGCGGCGAGAATTGGTCGATGAGAAGCTGCAGTCAAAGGGGGTACTGAACGATGGCGACCGCAAGTATCTCATCACCGACCATATCAGACTGAGGCCCGGCGCAGCCGACGAGGTCGGGGTGGTGAGGTGGATCTTCGAGCAATTCCTGGAGTTGAAGTCCGAAACGGCCATTGCACGAGAGCTCAATCGGAAATTGATACCCACTAACTCGAAAGAGCCGTGGAATCGCGCTCAAATAGGCAGGATTCTCAGGAACGAAAACTACATCGGAAATCTCATCTACAACCGTCAATCGTGCAAGCTACGAGAGAAGAAGGTAAGCAACCCGCCCGATCTCTGGATCATGAGCGAGGGCTGCCTCGAACCGATTGTTCAGCCAGAGGTGTTCTTCAAGGTCAGGAAAACGATATTAGATCGTCGCGTTGATATTTCGGAGGCAGAGATGTTGACGCGCCTGCGTCGAACGCTGCTGAAGCGAGGGCGCCTTAGTCCGGCAATTATCAACGCAACCGTGGGCGTTCCCTGCGTTAAAACCTACATTGATCATTTCGGCAGCCTGCGCCAAGCCTACAGCCTCGTGGGCTATACGTCCAAGCGGGACTGCAACCACATCGATACTCGGCAACGGTGGCTTGACCTGTTTGCTGGGCTTGCAGCGCAGTTAGCAGATGCGTTCCGGAACGCATCCGTCCGCTTCGCGTTCGATGGCGATCCGGATTGCTTGCTCGTGAATGGGGAGGGTGTGTCCTTTTTCTTGGCGCGGTGGCGTGGGGGAGAGCAGGAAACATTCGCTCCGCATTGGTCTATCAAGCGTCGGGTTGGTATGCCCGAGGGGTGGATTATCGCGGTCAGATTGGGAGAGCGGAATGAAGCCGTGCTCGACTATCTTTTGCTTCGAACCACGGACATGACGGGATCGTTGATGAGATTTACGGAGATGGCTCGCCTGCGTCATGGACCGGAGAGTTTCGAAAGTTTCGATGCGCTGGTGAAAATACTCATTGGGCGTGTAACCAAACCCAGCCGTGGTTCGCCAGCCAGGCAAGCGCAACGGAAAAAGCCACTGAAGCTAACCCCGTCCAAAAGACAGACCGACCGCGCGCGGCATCGACGGAGCGCAAATACAGATAGGCTCCGATGAATGTTCCGTAGTTCCGTTTGAAGCTGCCGTTTAGTTTGGATATTTCAACTAAATCAGAAGACGCGTGGAGATGCTCAGACATTGGGCCGGTTCCATATGCGATTGCTAGACCAGCGTCTCATAAACCAGTGATTTGCCCGACAGCGCAAGCAAAATATTCTGGTTTTCGGAATTTTTGTTATTTTAGTCGGTGACCTTCACGGAACGCCTCAGCACATCAAGTGAAAGGTCGCGTTGAAGGCGTCCGACCAAATCGTCAACTGCATCTATCAATGCTGTTGCTTCAGAGGAGGTAACAGCAGTCAGCTGTGCTGTAAGGTAACCCCTGAAAGACAAAATCTTTTGCAGCCGGAAGAGCTGGTCTGCCTTGTCTTCTATGAAAGCGTCCACCTGTGCTTCGCGCCGCAATCGCTCCTGTTCACGAAGGTAGGCCTGGTGCCGCTCTTGCCTTTCGCGCTCAGCGGTTTCCGCAGCAATGCGATTATGTCGCACGATTGCCGCGCCCGTCAGCATGGCGATCAAGATTTCGTTGATATGGCTTTCCAATTTGTTGGTTTTTCGGTCATGCCATCTGCCGAGCAAATTCCCTGATCCCCACGATGGCCTGAGGGGGTCGTATAATGACAGCGACATTCGACCTGAAGGAAAGTTATCCCACGAGCGCCAGTGTTGCCGCTCCCGGTCATAAAGGGATGGCCATTTTTTCCTATTTTCTTCCCAGTCAGCTTTTGCCTTCAGCTCAGATTTTGTCGGTTGGTGCTCTGTCCGATCTTTTGTCTCCCTAACGGCAAGTACCATGACCTCACTATCGATCACGGCTTTCAAGCCGCTTTCGGTTGCCTGGATCCGATGGCCGGCGCTATCCAACGCCTTGAAGAGGGTATCAACCAAGAGGACGATCCGGTCCTTATTCGATGGACCAATGTTAGCGCTGAGGATCCCTGGTCCGCTAACGTCCAGAAATCCCTCGTGGTCCGGTTTGGCCGACCGCAGAGCCCGATTTAGAGCTTGGGCAGACGGGTGCAGACGGAGAGGGGGCTCGCTGGGCACCGCGATTGGAGCCTGGACCTGCTCGCGAGCCTTATGGGCGGCCTCTACAACCTCTTGGGGCGTTTCTACGGTCGCGAAGACCGACACTAAGACGCGGTCACTGATGCCCGATTTAGGCGGTTCTAGAGGCGTTGCTTGCACGGGCTTTCCGAAACTCACCTTTGCCCAATATCCAAGGGGCGGCGTGGGGATGTCATGCTTTACACAGATCTTGCGTAAACCCACGTCGGACAAACCGAATTCCTTTGCAAGTTTCACCATCGGTTTGGCCCAGACGAGGTCGTAAAGCTCCCGGCGCGAATATTCCTTGTGCATGCTCGTTGCTCGCTACCGACGAAATAGTCGAAGGGCGAAGATCACTGAAGACGCCAAAAGTTCCGAAAAGGGCCGTTTTTGACAGGCCAAAGGCCACGGGAAACGCGCAGGAAAACTCCCGATCATGGGTTGGTTGCGCTGCACCATAGGTCCGTCCGGAGAAGGTTGGATTCCAGTTCCTCTCCCTCCGCCACCCTACGCCCTGCGGGCTTCGGGTGGCAGGCCACCCGAGAGACCGTAGGGCGCGGGGTGTCTCCCGAAGCTCCGTAGGAGCGCAGAGAGACTGGTACCGTGTGGTACGTTTATTTTCCTGAGCTCAGCAATGGCGATGTCTACGGGTCGACCGACGATCGTCGGCGTCGCGTCACGTCACGCAATGACGGTCATGTCGTCTCCACTCCAGGTTAGGCATCGAAACGGTGACTCCATCCTAGCGGGCAAGGTCTGAGGATGTCTGCTTTACCACCTCGCTACCTATTTTCCGCGCGATCGCTCTCTCTAAAGAGCGTGCCATGATGATAGCCGATCGTTCGTCAAGATGTGCTCCATCGGTCCATCGGATCTCGTTGGATGGATAGTCCAATGATAACCATCTGCCGTGGTCGTGCCCAAAGGCCTCTGCCATCGCTGACCGGCCCGTTGTCATATATCGGGACCGCGCGAATGCGGGGCTCAGAGGAAGTTCGTAAAAGAACACTGAAATCTTTTGCATCTCGAGCGTTTCCACGATGTGCTTCAATTCGGCTGCATGTCGACGGATGATCTGATCGTGATCCGGATTATTCCACTCAGCCAGGACAGCGGCGAGCACATGCGGGTTGTATTCGGGGGCTGGCGGCTTTCGTAGAATTGCCTCTTCTAGAGCCGATTGCCGAAGAAGCGCAGATTTGTCATCTCTGTCAAAGCGCTGCCAATCGTCGAGCTTTTGCTGGTACAACGCGGCTAATGTGCGAAGGGGTCTGAAATTCATTGGTGCGCGCGCAGGCTCCGCATTACTCGTGCGGACCCTCTCAACCATTGCCTGGTCGATACCGCGAGAAAGAGTATTGGTCTCGATGGCTATGAGCCGCGGCCGAACAGCAGTAGCCGCCTCAATCATTGCTGCCCCGGTCAACGGAGATCCACCAGGCAGCGCCAGATTTCGAACGTAAAGTTTATGAAAAAATTCTTCGTGCAATCGCACGGTGAACGAACTGCCCGTTAATGCGACCGGAGCAACTGGACTGTTGAGATAACGATCGGCAATCCTGGACTGTATTTCATCCGTCGTGGTCGCGGGAAAGTCCGGGATGTCTTTGAGGAACTGAGGAGCTATCCAACACATGGCCAATACTGCGACACATGCGGCGCTCGCCTTCACGAACCAGCTTATCGAGGCAGTACGGTCCATGTCCAACCTAGAACTGGAAATATATGAACGCTGTGTCGGGACCGGCTTCGATTAGCATCAGAGCTGCCATGGCGCCATACACAAAGGGATCCAGGTTGCCCCGGAGTGCAACGAGCCTCTCCGAGGTGATAAAATGCTGTATGAGAACTGGAAGCGCATAGATCAGCGCCAGACTTCGGTAAATGCGCGCAGGGCTAGGCACGGACTGATCGATAAACATACCAGAAATGTAATCCATCGCATGCTCGAAATTCGGGAGCTTGAAAAAAACCCACAAGAAGGAGACGCATAAAAAAACAACAAGCATGCGAGTCGCAACGATCACGCGACGCAGAGCGGCAATCGCTGCAAGTTTTTCTATCAAGGGCAGGAACGGACGCTCGATCACCAGAAGGAGGCCGTGCATTAGCCCCCATGCCAGGTAGCTCAATCCGGCGCCGTGCCAAAGACCACCCAGGCCCATCACGATCATTAGATTGAGGTACGTCCGCCCTTTACCATCGCGGTTGCCGCCTAACGGGATGTAGAGATAGGTGCGGAGCCAGGTTGACAGCGAAATGTGCCAGCGCGTCCAAAATTCAGCAAACGACTGCGAGACATAGGGCAAGTTGAAATTGATTGGCAGACGGTAGCCGAACAGCAGCCCCAGCCCGATCGCGATAGCAGAATACCCGAAAAAATCGGCATAGATTTGATAGCTATAAAGGAACAAGCAGAGCCAGCGGTCGCTGCTTCGAAGCGCATGGTATAGAGGAAAATCCATGTTGGTCGTGAGCGTGTTGAGGTTGTTCGCGACAAATAGTTTGAAGAAGTAGCCGGTGACAATCCATCTAGCCGCCTCGACGAACGGTACTTCGTTGAAAAATTTCGGTTGGATTTGCGGCAGAAAGTTTTCCGCCCGCGTGATGGGCCCGGAGACGAGCTGCGGGAAGAATATAATGTAAAGAAACACGTCCCATTGGGAGGGGGCAGGGCCGGTGCGTTTCGTCATGTCTACCAGCAAGCTGATGTTGTGGAAGACGAAGAACGAAATGCCTATTGGCAGCGGGAGTTTCAGCAAGAGGTCGATCGCGCCAACATCCGAGAGTGCCGGTGAGGAGGGATCGACAAACAGTAATTTGTACTTGAAAAAGGCTAATAGCGCGAGGTTGAATGCAATGCCGGCCGGCAGCCACAACTTGCGTCGAACCATGGCCTTCAGGAGAAAGAAGTAAGTCCCGAAGACCGCTATCGCGAGCAGCGCCAGCAATTCCGGTTGCCCGAATCCGTAGAAGAACAGGCTTGCAACTACCAGGATGTAGACCTGATACGGGCGAACGAGTGGCCAGTAATAAAGGGCAAATACCCCAGACACGAACACCGCAAATTGCCACGACGTGAAAGTCAAAGAGTTAGCCTCCAAGCAGGGGTAGTGATTGGGAAAACCCCATCATGTCTACCAAGCGGTCGCGCGGCCGCCCCGACGTATGGACTTCGGAAATTGCGCTGGTCGAGGCTGGCTAGCTGAACGCGAAGCCAGCCTTCCAACTCTTTCGAGATGCCTGCGGTTGCGAACGAATGCGTCCAATGAATTCCGCGCAATCGAGCCGGTTCGACGAACCCATCGCGAGCAAGCTGGTTTTAGTCCAGCTTCAACCCGTCGTGCAAACAAGCTTGCTCGCGTGGTCTTGCCATCAAATGCTCTCATCTGCTGGGCCCTATGGTAAACTATAAGTGTGCCTAGATTGATACCGCGACTACCACGAAAACATTCACGGTATCAAACGAAGGCGCGTGAGGCTGTTGTCGCATGATTCATGCGGAGCGGTGGATCTGATTTGATACCGCGGGGATATTCTGATACCGCGTTTTTTCGCAGCCAGCTCATAAACGTTCTGCTCGCGCGTTCGCCAGTGACATCGCAGCTCCACCAGGTCTCAAGGCTCCTTTCACTCACGCCGTCCCGGCACCCCGCCGCCAATATCGTTACGCAAGCGCGACATACAATTGCATCCACCCGCCGCACGTTGAAGGTCTGCTAGCGCGCTTTGTCTCTCGGCGGCTTCCCCAAAATCACCTCGCGCCGGGTGCGCGAGCAGCCCGGCCGGTGGCGCGCCGAACAAATCGCTTCTGATTGTCAGAAGTCATGTCAAGCACAAAATTTCCGAAATTCAAAAATATTCCTCTTTCCTTCGACCCCAAATCACCTGCACATCAATAGCCATCCCGTCCCACTCAGAGGGGCGTCGGCCGTCGTCATGACGAGGGGCGG
>NZ_JAFCMA010000024.1:0-136696 GCF_018130125.1 Bradyrhizobium sp. AUGA SZCCT0177
AACGACCTCCCATAAACCCCGCAACGCCCGCCTCGATCGCCCCATCTTAATCGAGGCACCGAGACTTACGACCCATAACCACAGGGAGCTATGATTTGAAGAAGGTATCTACCCGCAGCGCCGCATAATATCCGCCGCGGGGTATGGGTCCCGGCGTTCGCCGCGACGACGTGGGGACACACCTTGCCCTAGTCCCGTGACAACCCCTGCAAAAACCCCGTCAAATCATCCGTGACATGATCGACATAGGCGGCGTCGCGGCCTTCCAGTTCCCAGTCCTCGCGGACCACTTCCTTGGCGCCGTCAGGCACCACCAGCACCGTCGTCATGCCGAGCTCGTGCGGCACCACGAGGTTGCGGGCGAGATCCTCGAACATTGCGGATTTTTGCGGATCGACGCCGTGCAGGCTGAGGAATTTCTGGTAGGTCTGCGGCGCCGGCTTCGGCTCCAGTTCGGCGGCGATGATGTCGAACACCGCCTCGAAATGCGCAGCCAGGCCGAGCCGCTCCAGCACGGCGCCGGCATGGTCGGTCGAGCCGTTGGTCAGGATCAGCTTGCGCCCCGGCAGCCTGGCGATCGCAGCTCCCATCGCGGGATTCGGCTCCAGCGGCGAATGATCGATCTTGTGCACGTAAGCCAGGTAATCGTCGGCGTGCACGCCGTGCTCGGTCATCATGCCGCGCATGCTGGTGCCATAGCGGCGGTAATAATCCTTCTGCAGCACCCGCGCTTCTTCCGCCGAGATCTTCAGGTAGGTGCTGATGAACTCGCCGATGCGGGCATCGACCTGCTGCCACAGATTGACGTGATGCGGGTACAGCGTGTTGTCGAGGTCGAACACCCAGGTGTCGATGTGGGTGAATGCGCGGGGTGAGTTCATGATTCGCTCTCCACCGTCGTCCCGGCGAACGCAGGGACCCATACGCCGTGCAGGTTTTTGTTGAGCACAGTGTGAATTGCCTTTTCTTCTGGCGCCGTCATCAACCAACACTCAGTTCGATGGCGGCTATGGGTCCCGGCGTTCGCCGGGACGACGATAGAGGGTGTTCCCATCATGGCATCGCAAACCTTAGCGTCCTGCCGCCACCCGACATATCGACGGCAGTAAAGCCGATCGGGCTGAGGCCGCGGCTGCCGCAATCGCCCTGTTCGTTGATCTCGAATTTGCTCTCGCGGGTGCAGAGCTCCTTGGTGCCGCCCCAGTTCAGCGGCTTGTCCTTCAGCTTGACCGTGCGGTTCTCGCCGTCGACGGCCTCGGCGAAACTGAACACCTGCTTCGGCTGGCCGGTCACGTCGGGATGCAGGCATTTGCCGGGATCGATCCGATACCAGCCGCGGCTGGTCACGGCCTTGCCGTCGTCGGTGGCGACCGCGGCCATGATCTTGTGCGGGGTGTCGTTGCACCAGGTGAGCCCCGTCGCCGACGGCGACTGCACCGCGTCGATCATGGCGGTGAAGAAGTTCGGCGACTGCACGATGTCGGGGCTAAGCCCGCGATTCTTCAGGAACGCGCTCAGCGCTGCCTGCGTCTTCGGGCCATCGACGCCGTCGATCGGGGCGGCGTCATAGCCCGCGATCACCAGCAGCCGCTGGATGCCGGCAAGGCGCGCCTGTTCGTCGTCATACTCGCTGCCCTCGGCGAGATAGGCGACCAGATTGCCGTCGTCAGTCTGCGTCGGCGTGACCTGGGTGAACGGCGCCGGGGTCTGTCCGGTCCGGCACTGGCGCGCCGCGGCGATGATGAAGTTCTCCGGTGCGATGCACAGCGTGTCGTTGCCGCCCTGCGGGATCGGCGAGGCGCCATAGACGCCGAGCGCGCGCGCATTGAGGAGGATGCGATCCGCGGTCAGCTTGCCCTGCAGCACCACGCGGCAGGCGGCGGGATCGATGCGAAACCAGCCCCGGGTGGCGGTCGCCGATTTGTCGTCGATGCCGATCGCAGCCTCGACCACATAGCTCATGCGATTGCAGAGCTTCAGATCGGCCAGCGCCGGCAGCGACGAGACGAACAGCGAGATCGCGGCGGCCGGCAGCGCCAGGACCGTGCGCCTCCCATACCGCCGCATTCTGGCGCGGAAGCGGCGCGTGAACTTCGCGGGCGGGGAGATCGCGCTTGTCACTTGTGGATCAGCGTGCCGGTGCCTTGATTGGTGAACAATTCGAGCAGCACGGCGTGCTGTGTCTTGCCGTCGATGATGACGACGCCCTGCACGCCCTGTTCGAGCGCATAGATGCAGGTCTCGACCTTGGGGATCATGCCGCCGGAAATCGTGCCGTCGGCGATCAGCTTGCGTGCGTCCTTCACCGACAGTTCCGGAATCAGCTTTTTGGACTTGTCGAGCACGCCGGGAACGTCGGTCAGCAGCAGCAGGCGTTTTGCCTTCAGCGCGCCGGCCACTGCGCCGGCAAAGGTGTCGGCGTTCACGTTTAGCGTCTGCCCGTCATGCGAGGTCGCCAGCGGCGCCAGCACCGGGATCAGCTCATAGCCGATCAGCTGGTTCAGCAAGGTCAGGTCAACCTTGTCGGGGTCGCCGACGAAGCCGAGATCGACAGCCTTTTCGATGTTGGAATCCGGATCGACCATGGTGCGCGTCGTCTTCGACGCCTTCACCATGTTGCCGTCCTTGCCGCTGAGGCCGACGGCCTTGCCGCCGGCTTCGTTGATGTAGCCGACCAGTTGCTTGTTGACCGAACCGGCCAGCACCATCTCGACGATTTCGATGGTCGCCGCGTCGGTGATGCGGAGGCCCGCGGCGAATTCGGACTGGATGCCGAGCCGCTTCAACATGGTCGCGATCTGCGGCCCGCCGCCATGCACGACCACCGGATTGATCGCGGTCTGCTCCAGGAGCACGATGTCGCGGGCGAAAGCCTTGGCGAGATCCTCGGCGCCCATGGCATGGCCGCCATATTTAATGACGATGGTTTCCTCGTCATATTGCTGCATGTGCGGCAGCGCCTCGGACAGGATGCGAGCCTGATCGAGCGGGCTGATATGTTGCGAGTCGGTCATGAAGCGGCTCTCGTCATTTCCAGATGTCGGGCCGGGTTCTAGCTGATTGGCGGGCAGGGCGCAAAGTGGGGATTTCTTGCCGCCGCTGCCGTTTTTTTCCTCCCCCCTTGTGGGAGAGGGTGGCGCCTCACGAAGTGAGGCGACGGGTGAGGGGTCTGTCTCCGTGGATGCAGACCTCTCATCCGGCGCGGACTGTGTCCACGCCCACCTTCTCCCACACGAGGAAAAGGAAGAGTCGTCTCATCCGCGCCTTGGCCACGCCGCAGCCACAGCCACCGCCAGCCAGCTCAGAATCAGTAGCGTCCCGCCGGTTGGCGCTGCCATCGGAAACAGGCCGTGTCCGGCATATTGCCGCAGCGTCAGGTCGCCGGCGAACAGGCCGGCGGCGATGACGAAGCCGAAGGCGGCCACGATGCCGATGCGGGGGTGGATGAGGCCACGTTCGGCCAACGCCACCGCAGCGAGAACGGCGGTGGCATGGAACAGCAGCATCGATGACGCCGACGCCAGCCGCGACGCGTCGGCCTGATGCGCGGAGGCCGCCGCCAGTATCACGCCATCGGCGCCCATGATGGCGGCCAGCACGATCAGGATACGACAGGCGCGTGACATCAGCTGCGCTCACCGAGCAGGCGCACCATCGCCGCGCGCAATTCCGGCATGCCGCTGCCATCGCGCGAGGAGGTTACCAGCACGTCCGGAAACGCGGCGGGGTGTTTGGCCAGCGCGGCCGTCGTTTCTTCGATGTGCTTTTCGAGCTCTGTGCGCTTGACCTGATCGGCCTTAGTCAGCACCACCTGATAGCTCACGGCGGATTTATCCAGCGTCTTCAGCACGTCCTGGTCGACGTCCTTGATGCCGTGGCGGGCATCGATCAGCACATAGACCCGCGCCAGCGTGGCGCGGCCCTGCAGGAATTGATGGATCAGCTTGGTCCAGGACGCGACCTTGGCCTTCGGCGCCGAGGCGTAGCCATAGCCGGGCATGTCGACCAGGCGCAGCCCGGCGTTCTCAGGGCCTTCGAAGAAGATCAGTTCCTGGGTGCGTCCGGGCGTGTGCGAGGTGCGCGCCAGCGCGTTGCGGCCGGTCAGCGCGTTGATGAGGCTCGATTTGCCGACATTGGAACGGCCGGCAAACGCCACCTCCACGCTGGCCATCGGCGGCAGCGTTTCGATCGACGGCGAGGCCCAGACGAACTGCCATTCGCCGGCGAAAAGTTTTCGCCCCTCTTCGATCAGCTTCGCATCGGTTTCCGCGGTCATGCGAAGGTTTCCTGTTCTTCGTCATGGCCGGGCTTGTCCCGGCCATCCACGCCTTCTCTTTTCGCGGGTCCCAAAGACGTGGATGCCCGGCACAAGGCCGGGCATGACGAGTTGGGAATATTCGCGTCCAACAACCAGATGCCGGTCGTCAGGTTTTTGAATCGGCCTTCTTGGCGAACGTCGCCTTGAGATTGTCGAACAACTCCACCTTGACGCCGTTCTTGCGCATGATGAAGCTCTGCTGCAGCACCGACAGCAGGTTGTTCCAGGCCCAGTAGATCACGAGACCTGCCGGGAAGCCGGCCAGCATGAAGGTGAAGATCAGCGGCATCCAGTCGAAGATCATCTTCTGGGTCGGATCCGGCGGCGTCGGGTTGAGCTTCATCTGGAACCACATCGTGATGCCCATGATGATCGGCCAGACGCCGAGCATCAGGTACGGGCCGACATGCGGCCCGAGCACCATGGGATCGAACGGGATGAGCCCGAACAGGTTGAAGATCGTGGTCGGATCGGGCGCCGAAAGGTCCTTGATCCAGCCGTAGAACGGCGCGTGGCGCATTTCGATGGTGACGAACAGCACCTTGTAGAGCGAGAAGAATACCGGGATCTGCAACAGGACGGGAAGACAACCGGCGATCGGGTTGATCTTCTCCTTCTTGTAGATCTCCATCATCTCCTGTTGCTGCTTCTGGCGGTCGTCGGGATAGCGCTCCTTCAGTGCGGCCAGTTGCGGCTGCACCGATTTCATCTTGGCCATCGAGGCATAGGATTTGTTGGCGAGCGGGAAGAACAGCAGCTTCACCAGCACCGTCACCAGCAGGATCGAGACGCCGAAATTGCCGACCAGGTGGAAGAAGTAATCCAGCGCCAGGAACATCGGCTTGGTGATGAAGTAGAACCAGCCCCAGTCGATCAACAGGTCGAAATGGTTCAGCTCGAGCTGCTTGTTGTAGCCGCCGTGGCCGGCGAAGGGAAAGTTGATGCCGACGACGTTGGCTTCCTTGGCGCCGGCGAACAGCCGCGCATTGGTGCTGCCGGTGCCGCCGATCGCGACGGTCTGCGGATCCTGCAAATAGTCGGTCTGATAACGGACCTTGGCGCCCGGTTCGGCGAGGAAGCGGGCCTTCAGGCGCGCCGACGTGTCAGGCAACAGCGCCGCAGCCCAGTACTTGTCGGTGATGCCGAGCCAGCCATTGGTGACATTGAACTCGAAGCCTCGGCCGCCACTGCCCAGAACCGGCGCCTCGGCGACGGCTTTGTAGCCGTGTTCCTGCAGGCCCTTGTCGCCGAGATAGCCGATCAGGCCTTCATGCAGGATGTAGTAGCCCGAGACCTCAGGCGTGCCGTGACGAGAGATGAGGGCGAACGGATAGAGCGTGACCGGCGCGGTGCCGACATTGGTGACGTCGTCCTTGACGCTGAACAGATAGCGGTCGTCGATCGAAATGGTGCGGCGGAAGGTAAGGCCTTCGCCATTGTCGTATTTCAGCGTCACCGGGTGGGTCGGCGAAAGCGCGCCGGAGCCTTCCTGCTGCCATACCGTCTCGCGGTCGGGAAGCCGCGCCGTCGAGCCTGCGGCCGCGACCCAGCCGAACTCGGCATAATAGGGATGAGCGGTGTTCGACGGAGAGAACAGCACGATCGCAGGCGATTTGGGGTCGACGGTGTCGCGGTATTGCACCAACGCGAGATCGTCGATGCGGGCGCCCTTCAGCGCGATGCTGCCCGTCACCCGCGGCGTGTCGATCTTGACGCGGGGGGTTGCGGCAATCGCGGCGTCGCGGCTGACGACCGGCGCAGCCGCGCCCGGCTGGGCGGGCGTGGTGGCGGACGGGGCCGAACCTGGCGTCGGCGCGGTGGTGGTAGAGCCCGGCGCTGTCTGCGGCGAGGATTTTGCGAGCTCGGCCTGGGTCTGCGACTGCAGGCGCTGCTTTTCCATCTGCGGCGCGTTGTAGAAATATTGCCACGCGATCAGCACGAGGCCGGACAGAATGACG
Source organism: Bradyrhizobium sp. AUGA SZCCT0177 (assembly GCF_018130125.1). NCBI lineage: Bacteria > Pseudomonadati > Pseudomonadota > Alphaproteobacteria > Hyphomicrobiales > Nitrobacteraceae > Bradyrhizobium > Bradyrhizobium sp. AUGA SZCCT0177. Next base: position 6,277 of record NZ_JAFCMA010000024.1, read on the forward strand.
GCGAGGATGGTGTTGCGATTGTCGGTCATCGTTTCAAGGTCTCGTCATTCAACTCGGGTTCCGGCTCGCGCCGTCGTCTTTATTTTGGTGTCTTTGGACGCGTTGTCTTGACGCGAACCGGTAGCGGCTTCGTTCGGAAGCGCTTTGGCCACTTTTGCCGGCTGCCGGTCGAGACGAAGCAGCGCCTGGCGAAGGTCGTCGAGCATGGTCGTAAAGTCGCGATGCAGCGCCGCGCGCCGCCCGACTAGCACATAATCATGGTGCGGTCGCATCGGTATGACGTCCAGCCGCTTCACCAGTTCGCGAAGCCTGCGCCGGATACGATTACGCTCGGTAGCGGTACCGTTCTTTTTGGTAACGGTAAAACCGATCCGGATCGGGCCATCATCGTCGCGGCAGCGTCCCTGCACCACGAAGGCGGCGCTGTTGGCTCGCGCGCCATTGGCAACGGCGAGGAAGTCCGCCCGCTGCCTTAGCCGATCCATAATAAGGTCTCCGGAGACGTCCGGCTCAGGCGCTCAGACGCTTGCGGCCACGCGCACGGCGCGCAGCGAGAACCTTGCGGCCGCCGGTCGTGGCGAGACGGGCGCGGAAGCCGTGACGGCGCTTGCGCACCAGTTTGCTGGGTTGATAAGTCCGCTTCACGGGTAGTTCTCCGCTAACCTGGCAAGCTGCCGCTGAATTGCAAACTGCCGCTGAATTGATGGTAAGTCCGGTAATGCTGGCCGGCCCAAGACGGGCCATCGACGGCCCCAAATGAGCCGCCCCCGGTCAGACCGGGCCATAGCGGACAATTGCGCGGCTTATACGGGAGCGACCTGTTTTCGTCAATGTTGCGCGGAGCCGCAATCGGGCTTCTTTGAAATGGCACAATTGGGGCGAATATTATTGTTTTCGCGGGGTTTTTAGGGACGGGACGGCAACTCGCCCCTGACATCGGAACCGGCCGACATTAGCGATCGGTAATTTGACCGGTCCGTGGCCGGAACGCATCCTCGCAAATCAGCGTGCGGGCGGCGGCAGTGAAGCCGGTCTTAAGCTCCGATCCTGTGCGTAAAACAAGGTTATCAAGGCGGATATTTCGTGTCAGCGACCGACGACCAGCCGACCATCGAAGCGCCGCGGCCAACGCCGCCGCGCCGGCTCGGCCTGTCCGGCAAGCTGCTGCTGCTCACCATTCCCCTCGTCATGATCGCCGGCCTGATGATCTATGTGCCAGCGATCGCGAATTTCCGCATCAACCGCCTGAACGACCGCATTGCCGCGGCGAGCACCGCGGCGCTGGTGCTGGACGCCGCACCCTCGGGCATGGTCCCGGAATCGCTGGCGCGGCAGATCTTGAAGAGCGTCGGCGCCCGCGCGGTCGCCATCAAGATGGGGCAGCAGCGCCGTCTGCTCGCGAGCGCCGATTTGCCGACGGCGATCGACCACGACATCGATATGCGGACCATCACGGTATGGTCCGCCATCGTCGATTCCATCGAAACCATGCTGGCAACCGACAATCATGTGATCCGCGTGGTGGGACCTGCGCCCGGCGGCGGGCAATTCATCGAGGTCGTCGTCGACGAGGCGCCGCTGCGGCAGGCGATGTACCGCTTCTCGCGCAACACGCTCCTGGTCTCATTGGCTATCGCCATGCTGACGGCGGCGCTGGTCTATTTCGCCATGCATCATCTGTTCGTGCGGCCGATGCGGCGGCTGACCGCGAACCTGGTCGGTTTCCATGAAAACCCGGAAAGTTCGGCGCGCATCATCGTGCCGAGCCAGCGCGGCGACGAGATCGGGGTCGTGGAGCGCGAATTGTCCGACATGCAGCGCGACCTGGTGTCGATGCTGCATCAAAAGAGCCGGCTCGCCGCACTCGGCCTTGCGGTCTCCAAGATCAACCATGATTTGCGCAATCTGCTGGCATCGTCGCAATTATTGTCCGACCAGCTCGCCAGCGTGCCCGATCCGCGGGTGCAGCGCTTTGCGCCAAAACTGATGCGCTCGCTGGAGCGCGCCATCGACTTCTGTCAGTCGACCCTCTCTTACGGCCGCGTGCAGGAAGCCGCCCCCGACCGCCGCATGATGCTGGTCGAGCCCGTGGTGGCCGAAGTGCGCGAATCCGCAGGCCTTGCCGCCGATGCCTCGATCGCCTGGGTCAGCGCGATCGAGCGCGGGCTCACTGTGGACGCCGATCCCGATCAGATGTTTCGCGTGCTGCTCAATTTGGTGCGCAACGCCGCGCAGGCGCTCGAAAGCCGCCCGAAGGGCGATGCGGCGGCGCTGCAGATTCGCATCACCGGCCGCCGCGAAGGCGCGGTCGCGATCATCGAGGTTTCCGATACCGGCCCCGGCGTGCCGGCGCGGGCGCGCGAGCATTTGTTCGAGGCTTTCCAGACCTCCGGCCGGCCCGGCGGCAGCGGGCTTGGCCTCGCCATCGCCGCCGAACTGGTTCGCGCCCATGGCGGCGATATCCATCTGGTCGAAGGCACCATCGGCGCCACCTTCCGTATCTCGATTCCGGACCGCCCGGTGGAACTGCAAAGCGTCCGCAACGAGCGGGCGCGGGCGTAAATCACGCTATTTGCTGCGTTTTGTGACCGATCTGGCCGGTTTGCCCCGGCCAAATCGTTTGCCAAAACCCGCGTTCCGGAGCTTGCCAATCGGACGCGGAGCGGGTAGCTAAAGCGCTCTTTCGCGACGTTTCCGACACCATTCGGATGCATCGGGGCGACTAGCCCACGATGGCCCTAGCGAAAAACGCGCCCGTAGCTCAGCTGGATAGAGCACCAGACTACGAATCTGGGGGTCAGGAGTTCGAATCTCTTCGGGCGCGCCATCAGCTTCAGAACCCCTTATTTTCTGGGATTAACTCGATAGCTCAATAGCTTCGTCCTGCCGCACTGGTATCAAGCGGTGGGATCAACGATGCGTGTAGGAATGGGTCTGATCAAGAACGAACACGGCGTATTCCATGTGCGCCGGAAGGTGCCGAAGGCTCTCGAAGGCGCTACTGCAAGGGTGATGGGCGCCGCTAAAGAGCGCGTCTCATGGCTCAAGAAGTCGCTGGCGACCAAGGACGCGAAGCAGGCGAAAGTCCTCGCGGCTCCCGTCATGATGAAGTTCAACCGGGTCCTCGCTCAGGCCGCGGCTCTGCTTGTTGAACACCCCGTTCGCACAGGACTTACCGAAGCCGAAGTGAGGAGCATGGCGGACTATCACTTCGCGGCTGTGCTGGCTGAAGATGATCGACAGCGGCGAGCGGGCCTGCAACCGTTCACGCCTGAAGACCAAGAGACACTTGAGCGCTTCGGGATGGACGCTCGGTCAGAGCACGATTTGGCTATCATGGAGATAGCCGACAATGCGGAGGGTGCGCTTGCGGCAACTGAGCTTGAGTACATCAAGGAAGAGGTGGAGGAGCTTCTAGACATTTTCCAACTGCGACTGGATGAACGCAGCGATGATTATAGGAAGCTGTCCCTTGCCGTCCTCAGAGAGCATGTACGAGCCTACCGCGCGTTACGTGGGCGGAGCAGGGGTGAGCCGGTCGAAACGCCAAGCCTTCCACCCACGGCTTCGCGGACGCCAAGTGGCGGACTGCTAAGTGCCGCCTACGAGGGCTGGAAGAAAGCCAAGAACGCAGCAGGAAGGACGGCAGATGAGTTCGAGCGGGCGGTGGCTCTGTTCATTCAGCTTCACGGCGATTTGCCGGTAGCGACAATCACACGCGCCCATGTGCGTCAGTTCGTGGAGGCGATGCAGGAGGTTCCTCGGAGGCGGTCCGGCAACTTGTTGAAGGCACCCCTCCCCCAAATCGCCCTGTATGGCCGGAACCATCCGGAAGTCCCAAAGATAACTGCTGCGACGATCAACAAGAACCTCAGCGGCGTGCAGGCCATAGCCGTGTGGGCTTGGGAGAAGGGTGGCTTCATCCACGACGATGTTCGTTGGGCTGATCCATTCGCCAAGATGCGACTGGATGAGGAAGACAGCGAGCGTGAGCCGTTCACGAGCGCTGATCTTTCTATGATCTTCGGCAGTCCCGTATTCCTCAAGGGTGATCGGCCTCAGGGTGGCAGAGATGAAGCCGCATTTTGGCTCCCACTGTTGGCGCTGTTCACGGGCGCACGTCTTGCCGAGCTTGGACAGCTTTCGGTTGATGATGTGACTGCTCTTGAGGGCGCGTCACCTCTGATCAAGTTCAGGAGGGATAGCAAACGGGGCAAGAGCCTCAAGAGCGACAACGCGGCGCGCGCGATACCGATACACCCAGAGCTTCAGCGTATGGGCTTCTTGGGTTACGTCGAGAGTATTCGCCGCACTCAGGGCGATGACGCTTGGTTGTTCATCGGAACTTCTCCCGAAGCGCCCCGAGGTTCCGCAGCCTACTCGAAATGGTTCGGGAGATACCTGCGGGACACTTGTAATGTGACTGATACCAACAAGGTGTTTCATTCGTTCCGGCATAGCTTCAAGGACGCCCTGCGAGCCGCTGAGGTGCCAGAGGACCTTGGGGATGCCTTAACGGGCCACAGCAATCAGAGCGTAGGCCGCAGCTATGGAGCGAAGGGCGCTGATGCCATGGTCAGGCGCTTCACATTGCCCCGCATGGTAGCAGCTATCGAGCGGGTCACGTATTCAGGGCTGGACTTGACAGCCCTCAAGTGGATTGAGAGCCAACACAAGACCGATGCGGAGTGAGATGACTAAACACGAATTTAAATCAGGCAAGCGCGCAGCGGTTCTGCGTCTTCATTCCGAAGTCACCTATGAGGACCTGAAGAGGATCGAGAGCACCGAGGAGAGGCGCGAAGAGCATCCCAAGGCGCTGCCTCGGTCCGCCATCATCGTTGCGGACAAGGTATTCCAATGGCGACCACCTGAAGAGGACATGACGCGAAGCGAGGAGCATGTCAGGACGCTTACGAGGGCCATTGGCACCGGCAAGGTGCGGAAGCCGCTTGATCCGGTTCTGGTCACAGCGGTGGGGCAGTTCTTCTATCTCGTGGACGGGCACCACCGCATGGAGGCGTACCACACAGCGAAGTGGAACAAGCCGATCCCCGTGGAGGTCTATCAAGGCTCGCTGCGTGACGCGCGGGATGAGGCGTTCTCTCGCAACTACAAAGACAAACTGCCCATGTCGCTGGAGGCGAAGAGCGAGGCGGCTTGGCGGCGATATCTTGAGGGCGACCTGAGCCGTAGGGACTTGGTGAAGCGCTTCAGGGTCGCATACGGTACAGTGCAGAACATGAAGCTCGCAAAGGAGGCGCTGAGGGCCAAGGGCGAGGACCCCTCCGAAGTGCGCTGGCGAGATGCGCGAAAGCACGATTGGAAGTCATATGAGGAGTTCGACTACAAGGCTCACGCGAGCAAGGCCGCGACAGAGTTGGCTGATCAGTTGAAGAACGTCAGCAACTTCACCAAGCGCCCCGAGATAACCGCGCGTGCCATAGCTCTGGTCAGTGCGGCCATGCCGCAAGCGTTGGCAGATCAGTGGCGGGAGGATGGTGCTGCGGCTTGGGAGGGCGATGAAGCTCCTTACGTGATTGAGCCGGACATTGCCACCGCTCTCACCATCGTCGCAGGACAGCTTCAGGCGAGCGGACACGGCGAGTTGGCGCGGCAGATCGAGGGGGCGCTTCAGGAGGCTCTTGAGGAGCGCGCCGAGAGCTTCAGGCTCTAAGTGGTACACTCATAGGCGATACATTTTGTACCACCTGCGCATGCCCTGATTAGGCCACAGATGATCCCGGTCGCGGGGTTTTCGTTGGCGTTTTCTCTTTATAGTCCAATAGGTAAGCGCTCACCGCATTGATGTTGTGGGTATGGGACAGCCGTTCAAGTAGTGGGGCTGACCTGTGATTAGGAGGGGGCCCAAAGGGCGTGTGATGGCTCGGGAGGGCTTTAGAGAGTGACCGGTTACACGGCCCTCACACACGCGCGGCTATTCAGGACCAGCCCCAAGCCGCTCCAGAGGGACCCGCCCTAAGCCGCTCCAGAGGACCCCTTGAGGGGCCCCAGCCCCGGGGGCATTCGCAACGCCGTTCGGTCTAACAACAACGCCAGATTTCAGTCGATGATTTGAATTCGATTTCAGGCGAAGGTTTCGAGTTCAAAGCGGCCGGAGGGACCCTAAAGTCCCTTGGCTCCTCGCGCCTTCGCGGGCGGTGGCAGGTCGCAGGTCGGGCAAGCGCCACGTGCGCCGCAGCGTCGGGTAGAGATGAGCCACGGAAATCCACCCAACGCCCACAGACATTACGCGACCGGGCAGCAATGGCTTCAGGTGCCGAGCACGACAGCGAACAGACCAACCAGCGAGATGACGAAGCCCGTATTGGAGCCGAGCAGAACGGACAGGATCAGAGACAGCGTTGCGACCTGCACAAGCATCTTGCGAACTCCCTCAGTCTTCAAGAGCGCGATAGACGGAAGCGCGACCGATCTTGAGCGCCTTGGCGATTGCAGAAGGCCCCATGCCATCGGCCTTCATCGCCTTGACCTTCGCAGGGTCGATGGACGCCTTACGGCCCTTGTAGACGCCTCGTGCCTTCGCATCGGCTATCCCTTCAAGCTGGCGTTCCTTCCGTAGGTTGGTCTCGAACTCCGCGAACACGCCGAGCATGTCGAGGAAGCATTTGCCTGCCGCCGTGCTGGTATCTATCGGCTGTTCCGTAGCCTTGAGAGACGCGCCGCGAGACCTCACGGTGCGAACGATATCTTGAAGGTCCCCAATACTCCGCGCGAGCCGGTCGATGCGCGTGACCATGAGCACGTCACCGTTGCGGAGGAAGTCCAGGACGGTGCGAAGCTCCTCACGTCCTGCGGTAGTTGTGCCGCTGCGCTTCTCTGAGCGGATCAGGTCGCAGCCTGCTGCGTGCAAGGCGCTCTCCTGCACTTCAAGGTTCTGGTCGGTCGTGCTCACTCGGGCATAGCCGATGACGGTCATCTCAGACGCTCCTGTCTCATTTGGCTCTAGACCATGAGACGATGCCGTCTCAGAACGATAAAGTCAACCCTATTGAGACATTATTTTCGTCTCACCGCAGCGTCTCACGGGGGTAAACCCATCTGATACGGCAATTATGGAACAAACCGGGGGAGAAACTACGGTACGGCAGATGAGTGGTTGAGGTTCAACCTTGATCTTCTAACCTGCGTCTCCAGGTTGTCTCATACCCAAATGCAATGACCCCCTCATGGAAACACGCCTTATCACGACCGAAGAGGCCAACATTATCCTTGGCTATGACGAAAACCATTTTCGCGATGCCAAGGCGAAAGAGATTGCGCCAGCGAAGCTCTCGCAATCAATCTCTGCTTTGGCCAATACCGCTGGTGGCGAGCTATTCGTAGGCGTTGCAGAAAACGGCGACGGCACTAGGTCATGGAGTGGCTTTGAGAACGTAGAAGCGGCGAACGGTCTTGTTCAGGTCCTAGAAAGCCTCTCCACTTTGGGCAACCTCTATTCCGCGCAATTCCTGACTGCGCGCGATAAGCAGGGTGTTGTGCTTCACATAGCGATCCTCAAGACGCGCGAAATCATCAAATCGACGCAAGGTGTTGCCTACGTTCGACGCGGCGCACAGAACCTGTCAGTCAATGGTGCTGAGGCTCTGAAACGCCTCGAACTGGACAAGGGCCTGTCCACTTTCGAGGACGACACGATCAACGTGCCCCACGATACGGTGACAAACTCCGTAACTACACTTGAGTTCGTACTCTCTCAAGTCCCAAGCGCGGAGCCCGAGGCTTGGCTGAAATCTCAATTTCTCCTGGTGAACGACAAGCCGACTGTCGCAGGCGTGTTGCTGTTCGCCGATGAACCGCAGGCAGCGCTACCGAAGCGGAGCGCAATCAAAGTTTTTCGCTACGCAACAAAAGAAGAAGGTGTTGACCGCGAAACTCTCTCTTTCGACCCGCTGACTATTGAGGGACCGATTTACGACCTGATCGTCAAAGCCGTCTCCACTACTAAAGAAATCGTTCAAGGCATCAAGCGTATGGGCGAAGCGGGTCTGGAGGAAGTCAGTTATCCTGACGAGACCCTACACGAAATCATCACAAATGCGGTGCTCCACCGCGATTACAGCCACCAAACAGACGTTCAAATACGCATCTACGATGATCGTATTGAAGTAGAAAGCCCCGGAAGATTTCCCGGCCACGTAACAGTTGCCAACGTCCTGACCGAGCAATTCGCTCGCAATCCAAAACTCGTTCGGTTGATCAATAAGTTCCCCAATCCGCCGAATAAGGATGTAGGCGAGGGACTAAATACGGCCTTCGCGGCTATGCGTCGTATTCGTTTAAAAGAGCCCGAAATCAACGAGGCGGACAACGCAATCATTGTTTTTATTCGCCATGAGCCTCTTTCCTCACCTGCTTCGATGGTCATGGAGTACCTGGAGGCCAATCCAACTATAACAAACGAAGTCGGGCGAGGCATCACGGGTTTGAGGCGGGACGTGCAAATGAAGGACGTTTTCGTCGCGCTCCGGAAACGAGGGCTGATTGAGCAGGTGCCGGGCCAAAGGGGACGCGCATCGGCGTGGAGGAAGAAGACCAGTACGTAGTGGTCGTACAGAGATAGCTTCCATAATCTCTGCGCCCCGCCCCACATCCCCGGGTATGGCGGAAAGCGATTAGACGACGTACGCCGGGAAATCGAAGATACAACCGACTGACAGCTATACGGGTCTTGTCGCTAGGGCTTTGCGCGTGTACGAGCACATCCCGATTGTCACACAGGGCACCTCGTCGCATGGAACTCTATTTGTCGGCCAAGCCGTCATCCGTACTCAGGGCCCTCACGGAAGCCCGGTTACTCATGGCAGACCACGATGCAGAATTGAAAGACGCCTTGGACGAGTTGGCTCGCGCAACAGCTTCCTACATCGACAAACAGTACGAGGATGCAAATCCTTACAAGCAAGCCGAAGAAAATAAGGTACGCGATAGTGCAGTCCAGGCCGCGCGAACGGTCGCGGAGATATTGATTGAGCATGGCTGTGATGCTGCGCGTGAAGCGCTCGGCTTTCCCCCTCCCAATCCGCTCGAACAAGAGGAACTACGCGCCACTATCCTACTCAACCCGGAAAGAGCAGCTGCGGGACTTAACTCGGTGATGCTTGAGATCGACGATGATGCGGACCATGGCGTAGCAGGCACTCATTATTGGGTCGCGGCTAACTTATATCTTCCCGCCCTTGTTGGCATTGATGCCTTGCCATTGAAGAGGGAATAAACGCGACTTCCTGTCAACATCCCAGCATCTTTGACGCTGTGTCCTTTAGTGGACGCAAATCTTCAATAAGCCGAGTGTTGGTTGGCTAGAGAACCGTCTTTCGCGGTAAGTACCGCAACTTGGCAAGGGTATCATTCGGTGGTATCACTCGGCGTGGCAGGACAAGATTTTCCTCAGTAAATACAGGGATTTGTGGTGTTGCGCATCGCCTCTCTTCGGGCGCGCCATTTGCCGTTTCAGTGACAGCTTATTTTTCCCGACATGAAGCGGGCCGAACTGCAAGTTGCCGTCGCGTGCTCACCGTCAGTCGGACGAGCCCGAACGGCCTTCGCGCTCGGCATGATCGCCTCCACCCAGGTCTTCGCCTTGCACGCCCGCCGGCGCCGACGCGCCGCGGGATCGAATGACGATCGCGATGATGTCGACCTCGACCTTGAGCAGGTCGAGGTCGCGCGTCATCTCGCGCAATTCCTGACCCTTGCGCGCAATTTCCTCCGAGACGTCGATAGCCATGTTGCGCTCGGTGACCCCGCCCGAGCTGCCGGTGAACATTTTGGCCTTGATCCACTCCAGCCGCGCCCGGTGTGTATCGCGCGTGAATTTCTTTTCGACGAATTGTCGCCGGCTTTCGACATAGGCGGCCAGCAATTCCACGTCGGACATTTTGTACAGAGCGTCGGCTGAAAGGCTCATGGTACCGTGCTGAGGCAGTTGAGATCATGAACTCGCCAGGCGGACGCGCCGCCCCGGCCATGTCGTTCGGAACCTTCTCCCCAGAATATTGACGCGTTAGCGCTCAACCAAGTGGAATCTTCGCCATATCATTCAGGAATTCCGAATCGCTGGAGGAATTGGCGATGGGATTATGGTGACAGTGCACCTAATCTCATAGGAGAGCGCGCCGACTCGGCAGGCGGAAATGGCAACATGGCGAAACACCGGATCTATACAACGAGCTTTGCAAGCGTCTATCCGCTGTACATTGCCAAAGCAGAGAAAAAAGGACGTACAAAAGCGGAGATCGACCAGATCATAGCGTGGTTGACCGGCTATGGTGGTGCAGAGCTGAAAGCGCAACTGGAAAAGCAAACGGACTTTGAAACCTTCTTTGCAAAGGCCCCTCGGCTGAACCCTTCACGAACCTTGATCACAGGCACGGTCTGCGGCGTCCGCGTCGAGGAAATTGCCGAACCAACGATGCGTGAAATCCGCTACCTGGACAAACTCATCGATGAACTCGCAAAGGGGAAAGCGATGGAGAAGATTTTGCGGAAGCCGTAATCGATTTGCTCGCGAGCGGCCGCTTCAGACGATGACGGCAGCAATTCGTTGTCGTGGGGCGGGCCGAAATCTGCGTCTCGGCCGTCCTAGCCATTCGGACGACGTGTGGCCTATGTCAGTCGAACGGAGATGCCGCCATCCACGATCATCGGGCTTCCCGTCATGAAGCTCGAGCGGTCGGAAAGCAGGAAAAGAGCCGCCTGCGCCACCTCCTTTGCATTCGCCATGCGCTTCATTGGATGCAGATTTGCGATGAAATCCAAAGCGGCAGGATTTCCCTCTCCGCCGCTTGGCGTAATCGTGCCGCCCGGCAACAGTGAATTGACCCGGACGCCATCTGCGGCGTGGTCGGATGCCAATGACCGCACCAGGCCGATCAACCCGGCTTTGGACGCCGCATAGGCCCCCATTCCCGGCATTCCCCCGTTGCTGAAGCCCACAAAGGAAGACGTGAAGACAATCGAACCTTGCCCTCGCTTCTTCATGACCGGTATCTGCGCCTTCGCGGCCAGGAACGCGCTTGTCAGATTGACCAACATGACATCGTTCCAATTGGCGATTCCCATATCGGCGACCGGCCCCATCTCTCCCACGATGCCGGCATTGTTGAATGCGCCATCCAACCCACCGAACTCCCTTATGGCGAGATCGACGAGAGCATTGGCGTAGTTTTCATCCCTTACATCGCCCGAAAGGAATACAGCCTTGCCATTGCCTTGATTGATTTGCCCGGCAAGCGTTTCCAGCTCCGCCGATCGGCGCGCGCCAAGGACCACATTGGCGCCCTCGGCTGCGAACAGCAACGCCGCCGCTGCGCCTATCCCACTGCTTGCGCCAGTGACGATGATCGACTTGTTTTTCAGTTCCATAACGAGCGCTCCAGAAGGTTGTGTCAGGGCGCTCTAACAGTTGCGTACGCAGCGCAGCCACCCGTTTCCCGACCTCAAACAACTGGTGTCGGCGACATCGCAAGAGAGACATCGCAAGAGAAATGGATCGTGCCAACCTGCCGATGAAGCCAGCCCATCACGGATGAGCAAAGGTTACGCCTCTCAGTTTCGCCAATCGCGAGGGGTCCGCCAGAACGACTGGCTTGCCTCGTAGTAGACAGTGCCGGGATCGAGGCCGACGTCGCGGAGCATCCGCTCGTCGAGGCTGGCGAGTTCGCGGCGCGCCACGCGGCGGTGGCGCCACTCGCGCAGCGTCGCGACGATCAGGTCCAGGATCAGGCTCCAGGTCGCGCGCGGCGTCACCACCGCGTGAGCAGGGACAGCGGCTGCCGGCTCGTGCGTGGCCGGTGTCCGCGGGGTCGAGCGTTGCGCCGGTATCCGGTCCAGAAGTTTGGGCGCGATGATCGGCTGACGGCGTTCTGACACCAATGTCGACATGATCGTCTCCTCTTCTCTGTGTTGCGGCCATTCGAAAGAAATATCGTAGTAATTTCAGTGTGTTATGTCGTATTTTGCCGACCCGTGACGGTGTCGGCGATTGCTGTTCTGATTATGCGCCGCCATACCTGACAGGATGTGTCAGGTATTTTCTGCTAGGCTGCGGAAATGCGCGCGAGCCGGCTGTTGTCGATCCTGTTGCTTCTGCAAGCCCGCGGCCGGATGACGGCCGAAGAGCTGGCGAGCGAGTTCGAGGTTTCGGTTCGCACCATCTATCGCGACGTCGATCAGCTCAGCGCCGCAGACGTTCCGATCTATGCGGATCGCGGCCCGAGCGGCGGATTTCAGTTGCTCGACGGCTACCGCACCAAGCTCACGGGCCTTTCGCCCGCCGAGGCCGAGACGTTGTCGCTCGCGGGCCTGCCGGGACCCGCTGCGCAACTCGGGCTCGCCGACGTGCTCACGGCGGCCCAACTGAAATTGAGCGCGGCATTGCCCGAACGGGCGCGTGCGAATGCAGGCCGTGTCGCCGCACGGTTCCACCTCGATCCCGTTGGCTGGTTTCGAAGTGCCGGTGACGCCAGGCTGCTGCCGGCGATCGCCAACGCGGTGTGGAACGAGAAGTGCATCGACGTGCACTACCGGCGCGCCGAGGGCGCGGTCGAGCGCCGGCTGCAGCCGCTCGGCCTCGTGCTCAAGGCGGGCATCTGGTATCTCGTCGCGCAGGTCGGCGATCAGCCGCGCACCTATCGCGTCTCCAACTTCATCGATCTTACAGTGACCGAGGAGTCGTTCGAACGGCGGAAGGATTTCGACTTGTCGCGCTTCTGGGTCACCTCATCGCGCGCGTTCGAAACCAGCGTCTACCATTCCAACGCCACGCTGCGCGTGACGGCGCGTGGCCTCGCCAAGCTCGAAGTCCTCGGCTCACTCGTCGCTCAGGCGGCCGCCGCGACGGCAACGCCGATGGATGCCGACGGCTGGATCCGCATTACGATCCCGATCGAGTCGGTCGAGCGGGCCGCGTCCGGTCTGATCGCGCTCGGCGCCGACGCCGAGGTCGTCGCCCCCCCCGAACTGCGCGAGCGGCTCGCCAAGACGGTGCAGGATCTGGTCCGCCTCTACGCGCCCATGCAGCTGGCGGAGCGCCGTCCGCGACAGCGCAAGCGCTGAAGGCCGCACCGCGCCCGACGGACCACCGCTTGCAATAAAAATTGCTTGTGAGTCAACTTTTATCGACGCCAAAGTTGCGACGGTGTTGATGCCGCGACGGCGACGCCCTTCAGTTCGGCGTTGCCACGATATCGAAATTTTTCATGGCCGGATTGCAGGCCATCTTGGCCGCCTTCTCGCAGCTTTCCAAAGCGGATCTCTGCGCGGGTTCAAGCCCGCCGGTACTCGCGGAATAGCTCGGGACGCCGTTCGGCGCGCGGACCAGCACTTTTGGGGTGTAGAGCGAGAAATATCCCTCGAGCCACGGCCGGCGGGTCGCCGGCATATTGTACTTCCGCATCAATGCGTCGAGCTGTTGCGCACTCCAGGTCGGCAGGTTCTGCGCGCGCAGGAAGGGGTCGAGCGCCGCCAGCCAATGCTGCCGCCCTGCCGGAAGTTCGAAGATGTTGTGACCGTCGGCCGGTTGCAGCGACGGAGCGATTTTCAAGGTGGCGACGCCGCCTTGTGCGACATAGGCCGCATGCACCTTGCGTGCGGCGTCGGGCCCGAAATTGCCGTCGTTCTCCGAATAGACCCACAGCGTCGGCGTCTTTGTCTGGCTGCCGAAAGACGCCAGCGCCGCGATCGGCATATCCTGCGGGCAGGCGAGTTGCCCTTGGGCGTCGGTAATCCGCATGGCGCCGGCGAGATTCACGACCGCTTTCAGCCCCGGGGTATTGCGCGCCGCAAGCGCGAGCGCGGCGCCGCCTCCCACGGAGCCGCCGATCGCGATCACCTGCGAGGCGTCGGCATCGGCGCGCCCGGCCACGACGCGCAACGCGCGCTCGAGATCATCGGCCTCCACCGAGAAGTAGCGGCGCAGGTCGGCATCATTGCATTTGGCATAGGCCGCATTGGTGGGTTGGCCCGTTGTCCCGCCCGACACCCCGTAACCGCGCCGCACCACGGCGACAGCGAGATAGCCGCGATAGGCAAGGTCGCGGGCCTGCGGCGCCATCAACGGGGCGCGCATGTTCATGAGTTCGGACGGCAGCCGAGGCTTGCCATGCGTGAGCAAAGCGACCGGCAACCGTCCCTTCGCGGCAGCCAGCCGTACGATCAAGGCTTCCAGCCGGTAGTTTCCACCCGGCGCGCGAATATCGAGGAAGGTGATTTCTTCGAGCAGGGCCGGGTGGTCCAGTGGCGAGGCAGGCCCGGCTTGCGTCAGGCCGGGCGTGGAGACTGCCATGGACATGATCATTGTCACGGCGGCCGCGATCGCAGAAATGGACCTCATCGTCGAACCTCCGCAGGCGCATTGCGCGGCGTGGCCTGAAACATGCAGCGCATCACAGCCATCATGTCGCACGATCATCACCGCCACACGCTTGGCCCGCGCCGATCGTGTGGTCCAATCATCAACCTCACTCGGGTGGCATAGAACCGTGATCTGGCTCACCTAGCCAGGCATTAAACCGTGTCCACGGATGAGATGCGACACGATCCGTTCGACCGGATCGTACGGCATGGTAATCGCGAGATACCGCACCGGCATGTGGCGCACCAGTCGTTGCCGAGATTGCCCGGTTCGCAGCCCCGTCTCTGGTCAAACGGCGGCGGACAAACTATCGTCGCTTCATGTCAGTCCCAAAGCGCGTCCATGCCGATCGGTGTTGCGGCGCGATCATCGACTATCAGGATTTCTTTTTGGCGCAGCTCGAGCCGCGCAACCGCTCTCGCCTGCGCAAAAACATGCGCAACTTCGCGCGCCTTCTTGCGTATATGCGTATTCCGACGGTCGTCACACTCGAGCGGCCGGTCCACCGAAAAGGCGCGGTGCCGCAGGATATCAAGGCGCCGCTCGGCAGCGCCGCAAAGGTTTTCGAGAAGGATTTCTTCGACCTCACCAAGGAGAAGCCGATCCGGGCCCATCTGAAACGGCTGAAGAAGACGCAAATCGTCGTTGCGGGTTGCGAGACCGATGTGTGTGTCCTGCAATCCTGCCTTGGTCTTCTCGAAATGGGTTTTGAGGTTTTCGCGGTCGAGGAGCTGCTGTTTTCGTCGGCGCGCAATGTCGATGCGGCGTTGGTGAGGCTGAGGTCCGAGGGAGTGATCATCCTGTCCTACAAGACGCTGTTCTTCGAGCTGGTCGAGGCCGTGGCAGGTGCGCCGCATGCCGAAAAGATGGTCGCGGCATTCGGCGAATTTCCTTCCGATCTCCCGGAAGAAGCTGTGTCTTGAGGTGGAGGCGTCCCCGCCTGGCGCGCTGTTGCCGCTCGACGGCGGGCTGACGCTGATGGTGCGAATGCGAAATTCCCTGGTGGTGAAATAGATGTCGGACAAGAAAGTGGATGTCGTCGTGCTCGGCGCGGGCATCGTCGGCGTGTCCGCGGCCTATGCCGCGCGGCAGCAGGGGTTTTCGGTCGTGCTCGTCGACCGGCGTGAGCCCGGCAGCGAGACCTCCTACGGCAATGCCGGCATTCTCTCCAGCGGCTCGATATCGCCGCTGAACAATCCGTCGCTGTGGAGCGCGCTGCCGAAATACCTGACCAACCGGCACGCGGCGCTGCGCTGGAACATCGGCTGGTCGATTCGCAACGCGGAATGGGTGCTCCAGTTTCTGGCCAACGCGATCCCGTCTCGAACCAGACCGCGGGCCGCGGCTTTGCACGGGCTCATCGGCGCATCGCTGAAATTGCATCGGGACTGGATCGTGAAAGCGGGCGCAGGACACCGCATCCGCGAGACCGGCTGGCTGAAGGCGTGGCGCGGCGACGCGATCGATGTGGCGAAGCGGGAACAGGCCTTGCTGACCGAATTTGGTATCGAAAGCCAGTTGCTCGACCGCCAGGCGATTTCCGCGCTCGAGCCAGGCATCGTACCGGTCTATAAAGTGGGGCTACTGCATTCGCAGACGGCCTCGGTCGATTCGCCGGGCGCGGTGGTGAAAGCCTATGCGCGCATGTTCGCGGGCGCAGGCGGCGAGATCCGGCAGTCGGAGATTAGGGCGATCATGCCTGACGGCGAGGGGTGGCGCGTGGTGCTCGCCGATGGCGCGCTTTCCGCGCGCCATGTCGTGGTCGCGCTCGGACCGTGGTCGGCGGAAATCCTGCGGCCGCTCGGCTATCGCGTGCCGCTGGCGTTCGAACGCGGCTACCATCGCGAGTTCAAGCCGAACCCGGCGCGCGCGTTGCGGCGTCCAATCCATGACGCCGATGGCAGTTTCCTGATGACGCCGATGGAGCAGGGCATTCGCGTCACCTCCGGCGTCGAACTCACCGACCATGATGCGCCTTCGTCCTACGCCCAGATCGATGCGGTGGAACCGCTGGCGCGCGAGGTGGTCGAATTTGGCGAGCAGGTCGGCGACACCTGGCGCGGCGCGCGGCCGACGCTGCCCGACAGCCTGCCGATGATCGGCCCGGCGCCGCGGCATGCCGGCCTGTGGCTGGCGTTCGGCAACCAGCACATCGGCTTCACCACGGGGCCTGCGACCGGCGCCGCGATCGCCGCCATGATCAGGGGAACGCCACCATCGTACGACGTCACTCCGTTCGCGCCGAGTCGCTACATCTGAGTTCGTGGCATGATGCATGGTAGCAGTTGCCTGTCGCCGCTTTTTCCGATGGTGCATGTCTTGCCGGGTTGTCATTCCTGCGTTACCCAACGCTATCCAACAATTCCCCAGCCAACATCGCCGCAATCCAGAAGCCTGCCATGACCCCACCCACCGTCACATCCTCGCAAGTACGCACCGCGCTTCTGCTGCGCGATGAAATCGCGTTGCTCGATCTGCGGCACGAGGCGGCTTTCGCCACCGGCCATCCGCTGTTTGCCGCCAACATGGCGGCCGACCGCATCGCGCTCGAAGCGGAGACGCGGCTGCCGCGCAAGGACGTGCCGATCGTGGTTTACGACGCGGGCGAAGGCTTCGTCCCGCAGGCGATCGATCGATTCAAAACGCTGGGATACGCCAATGTCCGCGCGCTCGACGGCGGGCTGCAGGGCTGGCAGGCGGCGGGCTTTGAGCTGTTCCAGGACGTCAATTCCTACGCCAAGGCGTTTGGCGAACTGGTGGAGCATCGGCGCCACACGCCGTCGCTGGCGGCGGAAGAGGTCGCAAGCCTGATTGTGCGCAAGGCCAATATCCGGATTCTCGACGTTCGCCGCTTCGACGAATACGCCACCATGAACATCCCGGGCTCGATCAGCGTGCCCGGCGGCGAGCTGGTGCTGCGCGCCGGCGAGGCGGCGCCGGATCCCGAAACCACCATCATCGTCAATTGCGCCGGCCGCACCCGCTCGATCATCGGCACCCAGTCGCTGATCAATGCCGGCGTCGCCAATAAAGTCGTGGCGCTGCGCAACGGCACCATTGGCTGGACATTGGCCAAGCAGGATCTCGAACACGGCGCCATCAGGCGCGGCGCGATCGGCGCTTCCGAACAAGCCAAGGCCAACTCGCGCGATGTCGCCTATCGCGCCGGCGTCCGCCGTGTCGGCCGGGAAGAGGCGCTGGCGCTGGCGGCGCAGACCAGCCGCACGCTCTATCGTTTCGACGTCCGCGACGGCGAGGAATATGCCGCCGGTCACCTCCAGGGCTTCCGCCATTACGCCGGCGGGCAGCTGGTGCAGGAGATCGACATGGCAGCACCGGTGCGTGGCGCGCGGATTCTTCTGTCAGATAATCTCGGCGTCCGCGCCGACATGACCGCGTCCTGGCTCGCGCAGATGGGATGGGAAGCCTATGTGCTCGATGGCGGCTATGACGGTGCGCTGGAAGTCGGCACGCCCGTGGTCCTGCCAAAGCCCGATCCGTCGCACCGCTACCGGCGTCCCTATGAGGGAACCGATGTCTCGACCGCTGCAATGCAGGCCTATCTCGACTGGGAGTATGGCCTGGTCGAGCAGCTCCGGCGCGACGCCAGCCATGGTTTCTTCGTGATTTGAATGGCTACCTCGTAATTTGATGCCGAAAGGCGGCGGCAGGGTCCTTGTCGGCGTGATAGTCTTGGCCTTGCTGGGCGCCGCGAGGTGAGTCGAAAGGCAATGAGAGACAAAAAGGACATCGTGGAAAACTGGCTGCCGCGTTACACCGGCACACGGCTTTCTGAATTCGGAGATTATGTTCTCCTGACCAATTTCGACAATTACGTCGAATGGTTCGCCGCAGGAAACGGCGTTCTGGTCAACGGCATCGATCGGCCGATGCCCAACGCCACGGCCGACGGCATCACGCTGATCAATTTCGGCATGGGAAGCCCGAACGCCGCGACCGTGATGGATCTGCTCAGCGCCATCGCGCCGAAGGCCGTGTTGTTTCTCGGCAAGTGCGGCGGATTGAAGCGTAAAAACCAGATTGGCGATTTGATCCTGCCGATCGCGGCCATCCGGGGCGAGGGGACGTCGAATGATTATTTGCCGCCGGAGGTCCCCGCGCTGCCCGCGTTCGAGTTGCAGCGCGCGGTGTCGACGATGATCCGCGATCTCGGTCGCGACTATTGGACCGGTACCGTGTACACCACCAATCGCCGCGTCTGGGAACATGATGATCGCTTCAAGGAAATCTTGCGCCGCACGCGAAGCATGGCGATCGATATGGAGACGGCGACGATTTTTGCGGCAGGATTCGCCAACCATATTTCGACCGGCGCGCTGCTTCTGGTGTCCGATCAGCCGATGATACCCGAGGGTGTGAAGACCGAAGCGTCGGACCGGACGGTGACCGAGAACTATGTCGAGATCCACATCAGGATCGGGATCGAAGCCCTGAAGCTGGTGCGCCGCCGAGGTCGCAGCGTCAAGCATTTGCGTTTCGAAGACGATTTCGACCGGGGCATCGAGACGTAAGGGATTCCCCTGATGTCAGCGCCACGCCAGTAGTATCGCGACCAGGATGACGAGGCTCGCCGACAATACTTTCCAGAACACCAGCGGATTGCGCTCATAGAGCGCCCGCCGCTTCACGGCGGCGGGCTTTGCCCACATGGCGCCATTTTCCAGTTCGTGGGCGAATTCGATGACGTCGCCGAAGCGTTGGGTGGGGTCGACGGCGAGCGCCTTGCCGATCACGGCATCGAGCCAGGCCGGCAGATCGGGACGGTAGCGCGACAGCGAAACCGGTTTGCCGAAGCGTGGCCGCGAAAATGGTTCGATCTCGCCATAGGGGTAGGCGATGCTGAACATGCGGTAGACGGTCACGCCAAGCGCATAGAGATCGGAAAATTCGTCTCCAGCGCGGCCGCTGAAGAGCTCGGGCGCCATGTAACTCGCGGTGCCCGGAATATCCTGCGCCGGGAAATCCTCGAGCAGCGGCACCCGGGCGACGCCAAGATCGACCAGCCGCAATCCGCCGGCCGCCAGCAGGATGACGTTGTCAGGCTTGATGTCGCGATGGATGATCCCGGCGCGATGCAAGGTGGCCACCGCACGTGCCAGCTTGGTCGCAATCCCGATACCTTCGGTGAGCGAGAGCTGCGGCGAGCGGTTCAGGCGCTGCTCGAGCGTTTCGCCCTCGTACAGCGGCATCACCGAATAGAGCCGCGTCTGGCGTCCGGCGGGAACCTCGATGATCTCGCCGATCCACAGGCTTCTGACTCGGGCCGCCACCCATGCTTCGCGTACGAAGGCGAGACGATATGAACCTTCGCTGGCAACGCGGGGGTGAGGAAATTTCAGCACCAGTTTGCGGTTCTGCCGCTTGTCGATGGCGACGAACAGCCGGCTATAGCGGCCGTCGGAAAGCACCTCCTGGAGCACGAAATCGTCGATGGTCTCGCCGGACGACGGCAGCTCCAGGATGGGAAGGGTTTCGATTGCGTGGGTGAGTTCGTTGCGGTCGGCCGGCGGCAGGTCGATGACGTCGAGCACCAACGCGGTCATGTTGTCGCTGCTGCCGGCGGCCAGCGCCGTGTCCACCAGCTTGCGCGCGGTTTCTTCAGGCGAAGCGCGCTCGTCGAGCAGTACCTGCAGGCGGCCGTCGTCGAGGGCGCCGTGAATGCCGTCGCTGCAGATCAGGAGTCGATCATGTTGCCGCAGGCCGACCGCGGTATAGTCGACGCGCGCGAAATCCTCGAAGCCGATGGCGCGGTTGAGCAAATGGGCGAGGTCGCCGCGTCCTGCGACGTGGTCCTTGGTCAGCCGCTCCAGACGGCCTTCGCTCAAGCGGTAGGCGCGTGTGTCGCCGATGTGAACAATGTGACAGGTGCGGCGCGACAGGATCATTGACGAGAACGCGCAGCTCATGCCGCTGAGCCGGGAATCGACGCGGCCCTGCGCATAGATCCAGCTGTTGGCGGCCTCCAGCGCCCGCGAGGCGATGCGCCGAACGCCCAGCGTTTCGGGAAGCGAATAGTAGGCGTCGAGAAAACAACGCACGGTCAGTTCGGCGGCTTCCCGTCCGCCCTTGTGGCCTCCGACGCCATCCGCCACCGCGGCAACGATGTCGCGGTTGAATGCGCCGGTCTGACCGAGGCAGGCCGCGACGTAGTCTTCGTTGGTCGCCCGCTTGCCGGTCTCGCTGACGAAACCGACGCGCACCTGAAGATTTCTCTGCGAACCGATCGTCACGTCAGAGACCCGCCGAGCCCTTGGAAGCGCGCGTCGTCAGACCCGCGCTCCCGATGCAGCGCCCCATGTCGTGCGCCATCGGACCTTGACCATGGCAAGTCCGATAAAGCCAAGCAATGCCAGCACCCCGAAAAACAGGAAGCCGGCCCCGAAGCCGCCGGTTGCGGCCTTGGCGGTGCCGAGCGCCTGGGCCAGGAAAAAGCCGCCGACGCCTCCGGCGCACCCGACCAGACCGGTCATCAGGCCGATGTCCTGACGGAAGCGGAGCGGGATGAGTTGAAACACCGCGCCGTTGCCCATGCCGAGCGCCAGCACGCCGACCGAGAACAGCAGCACCGACATCCACGCGATGCGCGGCATCTGCAGCAGCGACCAGCCCGCCGCGGTCGGCGCCGCCGGTCCTTCCGGCATGAAGGCGATGACGAGATAAGCGGCAACCACAACCGCGAACAGCACCGACAGCGAGCGGATGCCGCCGATGCGGTCGGCAATCAGCCCGCCGACCGGGCGGAAGCCGGAGCCAAAGGCGACGATCAGCGAGACCAGCAGACCTGCCGCGACGCCGGAGACGTGATACTGCACGGTGAAATACAGCGGCAGCGCGTTGGCGAGGCCAACGAAGCCGCCGAAAGTGATGAAGTAGAAGAACATGAACCAGCGGCTGTCAGGATCGCGCAGCAGCGTGGCATAGGCCTTCAGCGAGATCGGTTTGCGCTCGCCCGGCGCATCCTTGGCCGCGAAGACGTAATATGCGAGCACCAGCACCATCGGAATCAGCAGGAAACCGAACACGGCCTGCCAGCCGAAATGCTCGGCGATCGTCGGTGCGAGCATCGTATCGATGACGACGCCCATATTGCCGGCGCCTGCGATGCCCATCACCACGCCCTGATATTGCGGCGGGTACCAGCGGCTCGCCTGTGGCAAAGCGACGGCGAAGGACGCGCCGCCAATGCCGAGCACCAGGCCGAAGATGATGATCGCGAGCTTGCTGTCAAGCCCGTACCGCCATACCCACGCCGTCGCCGCGGTGACGATGAGCTGCGCGATAATTCCGGTTCGCTTGGCGCCGATGATATCGGCCAGGATGCCCATCGGGACGCGCAGCAGCGCGCCGGCCAGAACCGGGATGGCCACGAGGGTAAACTTCTCGCTGACCGCGAGGTTCATGTCGTGCGCGATGTAGACCATCAGCGGGCCGAGCGCGACCCAGGCCATGAAACTGATGTCGAAGTAAAGAAACGCGGCCAGCAGCGTCGGCCAATGGCCAGCCTTCTTAAACTCAGCAAACTTCATTGCGACAGCCTCGCGATCATGCGGCCGATGGCGTGCGCGCAGGTGCGGCAGGTCTCGGCACGACAGATGGAATATGGGTGAAAGCGAGAGCCGTTCTCGTCATTGAGACGGTCTCGATTGGCGCTAAAGGCAGCAATATCTGTGCCATTCGATTGCGAGCGGCACTTTGCCTTTAATCGCAACGCGTTGACCGCTATTCCGCCGCCAGGGAAGAAAACCCGATCTGCTGCAGCGGGCAGCAAACCGCGCCACTCAAACGCGCAGGGTGGTGCTTTTTTGTGCGGTGCGCACAAGCGCCCGAATTCGCGGCAGCCGATAAACCCATTGATATCGCTCGCGGAATCGCTGCTGCCGAGTTGGCACGCGTTTTGTATTCAAGGAAATATCGATCGTCATTGATGATGGTCAGCTGCCCGCGGATGGGCTCCTCAAAACTCCCAATCTCTATTCCACCGATCGACGACGCATGGCGCGTCGACGCGCGGTGTCGTCGGAATGCGAAAGGCAGATCATGCTCGAGAAAGTTAGCAGGCAGAAGCTGGTGGTGATCGGCAACGGCATGGCCGGCATCCGCACAGTGGAAACGCTGCTGGAGCGTGCGCCTGATCTCTACGACATCACGGTGTTCGGTTCCGAGCCTTACGGCAATTACAATCGTATCCTGCTGTCGCCGGTTCTCTCCGGCGAGAAGTCCGTCGACGACATCATGCTGAATACCGAGCAATGGTATGACGACAACGGCATCACGCTGCGCAAGGGCGAGACGATCGTGATGATCGACCGGCGCACCTGCGAAGTCGTCACCGCCACGGGCGCGCGCGTTGCTTATGATCGGCTGCTGATCGCGACCGGCTCCAACCCGATCATGTTGCCGCTCCCCGGCAAGGATCTTCCCGGCGTCATCGGCTTTCGGGATATCCAGGACGTCGAGCGCATGGTTGAAGCCTCGACGAGCCATCCGAACGCCGTCGTGATCGGTGGAGGCTTGCTCGGCCTCGAGGCCGCCAACGGGTTGATGAAGCGCGGCATGAACGTCACCGTCGTGCATCTGCTCGACTGCCTGATGGAACGCCAGCTCGATCCGGTTGCAAGCGGAATGTTGCGCAAGTCGCTGGAAGAGCGCGGCATGGTGTTCAAGATGCCGGCGCAGACGCAGGCGGTCCTGGGCGAGGACCGCGTCACGGGCGTGCGCTTTGCCGATGGCGTGGAGCTGCCGGCCGACCTGGTCGTGATGGCCGTCGGTATCCGCCCGAACATCGAGCTCGCGCAGAAGGCGGGCATCCATTGCGAGCGTGGCATTGTCGTCTCCGACACCATGCAGACCTATGACGGGCGCATCTACGCGGTCGGAGAATGCGTGCAGCACCGTCGCCAGACCTACGGTCTGGTCGCGCCGCTGTTCGATCAGGCCAAGGTCTGCGCCAATCAGCTCGCCATGAAGGGCTTTGCCAGCTATTCGGGATCGGTGGTCTCGACCAAGCTGAAGGTGACGGGCATCGACCTGTTCTCCGCCGGCGATTTTGCGCCCGGCGCCGACAAGGAAGAAGTCGTGATGCAGGACGCCGCGCGTGGCGTCTACAAGCGGATCGTCCTGCGCGACAAGAAGATCGTCGGCGCCGTGCTTTACGGCGATACGGTCGACGGGCCCTGGTATTTCCAGCATCTGCGCGACGGCACCGACATCTCGCAGATGCGCGAGCGCCTGGTATTCGGCGCGGCCAATCTCGGCGACGGCGGTCACGCCGGCCAGAATTCGGTTGCCGCGATGGGCGACGAGGCCGAGATCTGCGGCTGCAACGGCGTCTGCAAGGGCACCATCGTCAAGGCGATCGCCGAAAAGAAGCTGTTCACGATCGATGACGTGCGCGCCCACACCAAGGCGTCATCGTCATGCGGCTCATGTACCGGCCTCGTCGAGCAAGTGCTCGCGTTCACGCTCGGTGGCGATTATTCGACGGCGCCGAAGGTCAAGCCGATGTGCAAGTGCACCGATCACAGCCATGACGACGCGCGCCGCGTCATCGTCGAGCAGCAGTTGAAGACCATCCCCGATGTCATGAAGTTCATGGATTGGAAGACCGCCAACGGTTGCCATTCCTGCCGGCCGGCGCTGA
Source organism: Bradyrhizobium sp. AUGA SZCCT0177 (assembly GCF_018130125.1). Lineage (NCBI taxonomy): Bacteria > Pseudomonadati > Pseudomonadota > Alphaproteobacteria > Hyphomicrobiales > Nitrobacteraceae > Bradyrhizobium > Bradyrhizobium sp. AUGA SZCCT0177. Next base: position 30,315 of record NZ_JAFCMA010000024.1, read on the forward strand.
ACTATTATTTGCTCGCCACCTGGCCCGGCGAATATCGCGACGACCAGCAGTCGCGTTACATCAACGAACGCGTTCATGCCAACATCCAGAAGGACGGCACCTATTCGGTGGTGCCGCGGATGTGGGGCGGCGTGACCACGCCGGACGAATTACGGGCCATTGCCGACGTCGCCGACAAGTTCAAGATTCCGACCGTCAAGGTCACCGGCGGCCAGCGCATCGATCTGCTCGGCGTCAAGAAGGAGGATCTGCCGGCGGTGTGGGCCGACCTCAACGACGCCGGCATGGTGTCGGGGCATGCCTATGCCAAGGGGCTGCGTACGGTGAAGACCTGCGTCGGCTCGGAATGGTGCCGCTTTGGTACCCAGGACTCGACCGGGCTCGGCATCAAGATTGAAAGATTCATGTGGGGGTCCTGGGCCCCGGCCAAGGTGAAGATGGCGGTGTCGGGTTGTCCGCGCAACTGCGCCGAATCGACCTGCAAGGATGTCGGCGTGATCTGCGTCGATTCCGGATACGAGATCCATTTCGCGGGCGCCGCCGGCCTTCACATCAAGGGAACCGAATTCCTCGCCAAGGTGGCGACCGAGGAGGAGACGCTGGAGTTGATCGCGGCACTGACGCAGCTCTATCGCGAGCAGGGCTGGTATCTGGAGCGGATATACAAGTGGTGCGATCGTGTCGGTCTCGATGCCATCCGCAAGCAGGTGGTCGAGGATCTCACCAACCGCAAAGCGCTGTACGACCGCTTCGTGTATTCGCAGCAGTTCTCGCAAAGCGATCCATGGGCGGAACGCGCCCAACGCGGCGTCGATCGCAACGAGTTCGCGCCGATGGCGGAGCTGGAACTCGCATGACCGGAGCTCGCATGACACGGTGGATTGAAATCGGAGCCCTGGACCAGATTCCGCGCCTCGGCGCCCGCGTGGTGCGCACGGCGTCGGGAAACATCGCGGTATTCCGCACCGAAGACGACGAGGTGTTCGCGCTGGACGACCGTTGCCCGCACAAAGGCGGACCGTTGTCGCAAGGCATCGTGCACAACAAGCGCGTCACCTGTCCGCTGCACAATTTCGTCATCGAGCTTGCGAACGGCGAGGCGGTCGCTCCTGACGAGGGATGCGCGCACTCGTATCCGGCCAAGGTGGAGAACGGCACCGTGTGGCTGTCCGTTCGTGAGGTAGTCGCCGCTTCCGCCGATTGAGGGTAACGACGCGTGCCAGTCAAGACGACATGTCCCTATTGCGGCGTCGGCTGCGGCGTCGTGGCCGACAGGGATCCGGCGGGGGCGGTCACGGTCCGGGGTGATCAGCTGCATCCGGCAAATTTCGGGCGGCTGTGCGCGAAAGGATCGGCGCTGGCTGAAACCGTCGATCTGGAAGGACGCCTGCTCGAGCCCATGGTCAACGGCCGCGCTGCGACCTGGGATGCCGCGCTCGGCCATGTCGCCGATGGATTCAGCAAGGCGATCCGGGAGCACGGGCCTGACGCGGTGGCGTTCTACGTCTCGGGCCAGCTTCTCACCGAGGACTACTACGTCGTCAACAAGCTCGCGAAGGGCTTTGTCGGCACCGCCAATATCGATACCAATTCGCGGCTGTGCATGGCCTCCAGCGTGGTGGGTCACAAGCGTGCCTTCGGCAGCGACACCGTTCCGGGTTGTTATGAAGATCTGGAACTGGCCGACCTGCTGGTCCTGGTCGGATCCAATGCGGCCTGGTGCCATCCCATCCTCCACCAACGCATGCTGGCGGCGAAGGCGAAAAATCCCGCTTGCCGCATCGTCGTCATCGACCCGCGCCGGACGGCGACCTGCGAGGGCGCCGACCTGCATCTGCCGGTTCGTTCGGGCAGCGACTCCGTTTTGTTCAACGGATTGCTGGCGTATCTTGCGAAGAACAAGGCGGCCGATGGCGCGTTCGTCGGCGATTTCACCACCGGCGCCGAGGCGGCGCTGGCGCAAGTCGCCGGCCAGACCGTGGCGCACACGGCTGACGTCTGCGGGCTGACGGGCAGTGCAGTCGAGCAGTTTTTCAGCTGGTTCGCCAGGACCGAGCGCGTCGTCACGCTCTATTCCCAGGGCATCAATCAGTCGAGCAGCGGCGTCGACAAGGTCAATGCGATCATCAACTGCCATCTGCTGACCGGCCGGATCGGAAAGCCCGGCATGGGGCCGTTCTCACTCACCGGCCAGCCCAATGCGATGGGCGGACGCGAAGTCGGTGGGCTGGCCAATCAACTCGCCGCCCATATGGAGATCGAGAATCCGCGCCATCGCGAACTCGTGCAGCGCTTCTGGCGCTCGCCCGTCATCGCGGAAAAGTCCGGGCTCAAGGCGGTCGAGATGTTCGACGCGATGGCCGACGGGCGTATCAAGGCGGTCTGGATCATGTCCACCAATCCGCTGGTCAGCCTGCCGGATGCCACTCGCGCGCGCGCCGCACTGGATGCCTGCGATCTCGTCGTGGTGTCGGATTGCATGCGGCATACCGACACGACGCGTCACGGCCATGTGCTGCTGCCTGCGACGGCATGGGGCGAAAAGGACGGCACCGTCACCAATTCCGAGCGCCGCATCTCCCGGCAACGGCCGTTCTTGCCGGCGCCCGGCTCCGCGCGTCCGGATTGGCGGATCATCTGCGATGTCGCCCGCCGCATGGGATTTTCGGGCTTCGACTATACGAGCGTGGCCGAGATATTTCGGGAGCACGCCAGCCTCTCCGGCTTTGAGAATAATGGCGTGCGGGATTTCGATCTCTCCGCCTTGAGCACGCTCGATGATCGCGCTTACGAGACGCTGGCCCCGGTACAATGGCCGGTGACGCGGGATTATCCGACCGGCACGCAGCGGCTGTTCGAGACCGGAGGCTTCTTCACCCCCGATCGCAAGGCGCGCTTTATTCCGGTTGCGCCGCGCCCACCCAAGAACCCGACCAGCCGCGAGCATCCCCTGATTCTCAACACCGGCCGGATTCGCGACCAGTGGCACACCATGACGCGGACCGGGAAATCGCCGCGACTGATGATGCACATGTTCGAACCCTGCGCCGAATTCCACCCCGAGGATGCGCGCAAGGCGGAGCTCGACGACGGCGCGCTCGCCCGGCTCTCCAGTCCCTGGGGCCAGATGGTGGCGCGCGTGACCGTCACCGCCGAACAGCGGCGCGGCTGCGTGTTCGTGCCGATGCACTGGAATGGCGAGTATGCCGGCGACGGACTGATCAACGCGCTGGTCAATCCCGCGACCGATCCGATATCCGGACAGCCGGAATCCAAGCATACGCCCGTGAAGGCCGAGCCCTATCTGCCGAAATGGCATGCCTTCATTCTAAGCCGTTACGAGATCGAGCGCCCGGAGAAGGGGTACTGGGTTTCCGGCCGGTCGGGCATGTGCTGGCGCATGGAGCTGGCGATCGAGGAACGGCCGCCGAGCTGGCGCGATTGGGCCCGCGCGCAGCTCCGCGCCGAGCAGGCGGACATCGAATGGATCGCCTATCGCGATCCGAGCATCGGCCGGTATCGCTATGCGAGCATTCGCGACGGGCGGTTGGAGGGATGCATCTTCATCGCCTCGGACCACAAACTGGTGTCGCGTTCATGGCTGACCAATTTGTTCGCGGAAAACACGCTCTCGCCCAAGGCGCGGATGTCGCTGCTCACAGGGCAGCCGCTGGAAGCCGGCGAAGATATCGGGCCGATCGTCTGCTCGTGCTTCGGTATCGGGCAACGGCAAATCTCCGCCGAAATCAGCAAAGGCGCGAGAAATGTCGAAGCTATCGGCCAGCGCCTGAAAGCCGGCACCAATTGCGGGGCATGCAAGCCGGAGATCGGCAAGCTGCTCAATGGCGCGCCTGTGCCAAAACCCCTGCCGGCGTGAATTTTTCCGATTCCCGGCCTATTTGCCGTGTCCATCCTTGCCCGTGACGAACACGTCGCGATGGGGAAATTTCCCGAACAGTTCAGGCGGCTGGCTGAAATTGGTGGCGAGCACGTCGGCCGGGTTGGCCGCGATCCATTGCGACAGGTCGATGGTCTCGTAGATACCGGAATTGAAGCCGATCAGGATGCGCGCAGGCTTGTCGCCGATATTTTCAATGGAGTGCCCGTAGCCTTGCGGGATATAGCCGACGTCGCCCTGCTGCAACTGCTCTATCCTTGTGCGCCCGTGCGAGCCGAACAGCGTGACGCTGACGGTGCCGTCCAGCACGTACTGCCACTCGTCGGCATTCGGATGCCAGTGCAGTGTTCGCAGCGCACCGGGATCGAGATCGAGCACGACGCCGGTGATGGTTTTCGCAATCGGAAAGCGGCTTGAATCGACGCGCCATTCCCGGCCGCCCTGAAAGATGCCGTGCGGCGGCTGCGCCAGCAGGCGGTATCTGTGCGTTTGCGGCGGCAGCTTCCAGCCCTGCAGCGGCACCGACGGCTCCGCGGGTGGCGGCTTGCCGCGGGCAAAATACACTTCGTCGTTGGGGAAATTGTCGAACGCCGATTCCGGCACGCCGAAGTTCTTCGCCAGCAGCGCTTTCGGGATGTGGCCGATCCAGTCGGTGATGCTGAAGGTGCCGAACTCGGAAAAATAACCGTTGTCGAAGATCAGAATGAAACGGCAGGGCTTGTCGCCAAGACATTGCAGCATGTGGCCGTGACCGCGGGGAAAGTACCAGACGTCGCCCGGATCGAAATCGTTGGTCTCGGCAAAGCCGTTGGGATCGACGACGGTGGTGCGAACGCGCCCCTCGAACACGAACGCCCATTCGGCCGCGGTGGCGTGCCAGTGCATCTCGCGCATCGCGCCGGGCTCGAGCCGCATCGAAACCCCGGCAATTCCCTTGGAGATCGGCAGCTGCGTAACGGTGGCTTCCTTGCCGTAGCTGTTGCCGATCACCTTGCCGGCGGATTTCTCCAGCGCGAACTTGAAGGTCGGCAGGTCCTTTCCCGACAGCGCGGGATCGGGGACGTTGTTCATGAAGCTGGGATCGCCGGCGACCGCCACTTGCGATCCGGCCAGCGTCGCCAGCGAGGCGATGGCAGCGGCGGCAGCGAGAAACTCCCGGCGTTGCGGATCGGACATGTTGGTCTCCCTGGTGAGCGAAAATCCTCCGGCGGGCGGCCGTGCCGCCTCTCGTGCCGGCACGGGCTAGCGATCTCACGGGATCATGCTGGCGGCCAGGCTTCACGTCCAGCCTGTGCAGGTCCGCTCGCGGTGCAACCCGGACCTGGCCAATGGCGATGTCGGCCACGCATAGTCCTGCTGCGCTCTTCCCATCGCTCGTCTTCCAGTCGTCACTGTGCTAATTTGAGCCAACAGGAATAGCTCCAGGAGCTTTCTGACCGGTAGCCGCATGTTCGTCTTAGGCGACAGAGAGATGCGATGATGGCTATGTGACGGCTCTTGTCTCGCGACCAGACTTGATGACGCGGCTAACGCGAAGGGCTTGTCATGAACCAGACGATTCCAGTCAATGAGCCCGGACGCCTTGTCGCGCTGACAAACTACGCAATCCTCGACACGCTTCCAGAAGCCGGTTTCGACGAAATCACCGAACTGGCGGCGCAGATCTGCGGCTGCCCCGCCGCTTTGGTCAGCTTCGTCGACGCATCGCGGCAGTGGATCAAGGCGAAGTATGGTCCACTTCCAGCAGAGCTTTCCGAATGCCCGCGGGAAATTTCGATCTGCACGGCCACGATCTGCAACAACGACATCCTCTACATTCCCGACCTGATAAAGGATCAACGATTCAATACCAGCCCGCTAGTGACGGGCGATATGCACATTCGCTTCTATTGCGGCGTTCCCCTCATCACGCAGGACGGCTATGCGCTGGGCACTTTGTGCGTGATCGCCTTCGAGCCGCGGGAACTTACCTTCGGGCAGCAGGAGGCGCTCAGACGACTGGCACACCAGACGATGGTTCACCTCGAATTGCGCCGGCAATTGCTCGTGCGCAACGAGATGCTGCGTGAGTTGGAGCGTGCACGCGACCAGGCCGTCGCCGGGAAAGCCGAATCGGACAAGCTGCTGCTGAACATCCTGCCGTCATCCATCGCAGCCGAGCTCAAGGCAAATGACCGCGTTCAGCCGCGCTTCTTCGATTCTGCGACGGTGATGCTGATCGATTTCACCGGCTTCACCCGACTGGTCGAAACCATGGAGCCGGCGAGCGTCATTGACCAGCTCGACCAGCACTTCACCAGGTTCGACGACATCATGGCCAAGCATCGCCTCGAAAAACTCAAGACGATCGGAGACGCCTATCTCGCTGTCGGCGGCGTGCCGGAGCCTAACCGCTCGCACGCCATCGATGCCGCGTTGGCGGCGCTGCAGGTCATCGATCACCTGGCCAGACTCAATCGGCAACGCGAGAAGCTGCACCTTCCGGCGTGGCAGGTAAGAATTGGAATCAATACCGGACCGATCATCGCCGGCGTCGTCGGGAAACACAAATTCACCTACGATATCTGGGGAAATACCGTGAATATAACCCAGCGCGTCGAAGCCGCCGGCGCTCCCGGACGCATCAGCATCGCCGAATCAACCTGGCAGCACATCAAAACGCGATTCGAGACCGACGCTCGTGGGGCCGTCGAAGTGAAGCATCAGGGTTTGGTGAATATGTATTACCTCAACCGCATCCGGCCCGAATTGTCCTCTGATCCGGCCGGGATAACGCCAAACGACCGGTTCTGGAAACAGGAATGAGCGCGCGCTTTGCGCCAGCGCCCGGGAAGGGCGCCATCGCCGGATCATCTCGATGGAACGGCGCGCCGTGCAGACTTGCCTTCAGCGGAAATGGCAGGCGACCCAGTGCCCGTCGGCGCTTTGCTTGAGCGGCGGGGCCTCGCTCTTGCATAACGGAAACTGCGCGATCGGGCATCTGGTGTGAAAGTGACAGCCGGTCGGCGGAGAAATCGGGTTCGGCACTTCGCCCGACAGCCGGACGCGCTGCCGCTTCACTTTCGGATCCGGTATCGGCACCGCCGACAGCAGCGCTTCGGTGTAGGGATGCCGCGGCGAGGCATAGAGTTCGTGGGCTGACGCCATCTCGACAATGCGCCCGAGATACATCACCGCGATACGCTTGGAGATATGCTCGACCACCGCAAGATCATGGGCGATGAAGAGATAGGCGAGCCCGAACTTTTCCTGCAGATCTTCCAGCAGGTTGATGACCTGGGCCTGGATCGAAACGTCCAGCGCCGACACCGGCTCGTCGCAGATGATCAGCTTGGGCTCGACCGCAAGCGCCCGCGCGATGCCGATGCGCTGGCGCTGGCCGCCGGAGAATTCGTTCGGATAGCGGCTCATATGGTCCGCGCGCAGGCCGACGGTTTCCAGCAAATCCACCACGCGCTCTTCGAACTGCTGTTTGGTCTTGGTCAGTTGGTGGATGATCAGCGCTTCGCCGACGATCGCGCCCACATTCATGCGCGGATTGAGCGACGCGTAAGGGTCCTGAAAGATGATCTGGATGTCGCGGCGCAGGATGCGAAGGTCGTCGGCCTTGAGCGACCGGACATCCTTGCCGTCGAAATGGATTTCGCCCGAACTCGGTTCGATCAGGCGAAGCACGCAGCGGCCGGTGGTCGATTTGCCGCAGCCGGATTCCCCGACCAGGCCCAGCGTTTCGCCGCGGTCGACGTGAAAATCGACGCCGTCGACCGCATGAACGCTGGCGGTTTGACCGCTGAACAGCCCGCCCTTGAGCGGAAATTCCTTGGTCAGTTTTGCGACTTTGAGCAGCGGCTCGCTCATTGAACCACCGTCGTTTCGGCGTGGATGCAGGCCACCTTGTGGCCGGGTTCGAGCTCACGCAAGGCAGGCTGAGCGCGCACACATTCATCGGTCGCAAAACCGCAGCGCGGCGCGAAGCGGCAGCCCTCGGGCGGGTTGATCAGCTTCGGCACCGTGCCGGCGATGGTCTGCAGCCGGGCCTTGCGCCCGCCGCCCCTGTCGACGCGCGGGATCGAGCGGATCAGGCCCTGCGTATAGGGATGGCGCGGGTTGGCAAACAGCTGCTCGACCGCGGCTTCCTCCACCACCTTGCCCGCATACATCACCACCACGCGCTGGGCGACTTCGGCGACGACGCCCATGGCGTGGGTGATCAGCATGATCGACATGCCGAGGCGCGATTTCATGTCCTGCAGCAGATCGAGGATCTGCGCCTGGATCGTGACGTCGAGCGCCGTGGTCGGCTCGTCCGCGATCAGGAGCTTCGGATGGCAGGATAGCGCCATCGCGATCATCACGCGTTGCCGCATGCCGCCGGAAAACTGGTGCGGGTAGTCGTTGACGCGGCGCGCCGGGTTCGGGATCTGGACGAGCGCCAGCATGTCGATGGTCCGCTCCAGCACGGCGCGGCGTCCGAGGCCTTCATGCAGGGCGATTACTTCGCCGATCTGGTCGCCGATGGTGTAGACCGGATTGAGCGAGGTCATCGGCTCCTGGAACACGATGGCGATTTCCTTGGCGCGAATCCGGTTCATCTCGTCCGCCGCCATCGGCACCAGGTCGCGGCCCTGCCACAGGATCTGCCCGCCGGCGATCCGCCCGGGGGGCATTGCGATCAGCTTGAGCACGGAAAGCGCCGTGACCGTCTTGCCGCAACCGGACTCGCCGACCACGCAGACCGTCTCCCCGCGCCGGACGGCAATATCGACGCCGTCGACCGCCTGCACGACGCCGTCATCGGTCGCGAAATGCGTCTTCAAGCCCCTGATGTCGAGCATGGGCGCTTCGTCAGTCGGTTTCGCACCCACGCTCGCGGTATCCTCCGGACGCAACATTACATGACTCTCCGGGGGTCGAGCGCGTCGCGCAATCCGTCGCCAATGAAATTGATGGTGAGCACGGTCAGGAAAATCGCGGCGCCCGCGAACAGCGCCCAATGCGGTGCGATGTCGAGATAATCCTTGGCGTCGAACAACAGCCGCCCCCAGGTCGGGATGTCAGGCGGAAAACCGAGGCCGAGAAACGACAGCGTCGATTCCGCGATGATCGCCGCCGCGACGTCGATGGTGCCGGCCACGATGACAGGCCCGAGCGAGTTCGGCAGGATGTGCCTGATCACCAGCCGCGGCGTGGTGGCGCCGAGCGCGCGCGCCGCTTCGACGAATTCCTTTTCGCGCAGCGACAGGAACTGCGCGCGCACCAGCCGCGCCACCGGCATCCAGCGAAACGCACCGATCACGAGCACGATCAGGATGAAGACGCCGCCCTCGGGGCCGACCCAGTTCTTGAGAAAATCCCGGAACAGATAGATCACCAGCAACAGCAGCGGCAGTTGCGGCAACGCCAAGAACAGGTCGGTGATCCACATCAGCGCGGCGTCGACGCTGCCGCGGGAGATGCCCGAGATCGCCCCGATCAGCACGCCGACGATGATGGCGACCGCCATCGCCGCGAAGCCGACCGCCAGCGAAATGCGTCCGCCATACAGCATGCGCGCCAGCAGGTCCTGGCCGAGATCGTCGGTGCCGAACGGGTGGTCCCACGACGGGTGAGCGAGCCGCGCGGTGAAATCGATTTCGTTGATCGGTATCCGCCAGATCAGCGGCCCGAACAGAACGGCCGCGGTCAGCAACGTCAAAATGCCGATGCTCGCCACCGCCATGCGATGGCGGCGAAATTTTCGCCACACCTCATAGCCGGGCGAAATGTGACGCGGGCGTCCCTCGAGCGGAACGACGACGTCAGCGATAGGAGATGCGTGGGTCGAGCCAGCCATAGATGATATCGGCCAATAGGTTGAAGACGACGACGAGACAGGCGAACACGAAGGTCACCGCCATGATGACCGGTGTGTCGTTGGCGAGGATGGCGCTGATCAGCAGTGAACCAATGCCGGGGATGCGGAAGATCTGTTCGGTGACGATGGCGCCGCCGAACACGGCCGGCATTTGCAGCGCGACCAGCGTCACCACGGGAATCAAGGCGTTGCGCACCACGTGCTTGATGACGACCTTGCCTTCATTGAGACCCTTCGAGCGTGCCGTGGTGACATAATCGAGGCGGATCACGTCGAGCACCGCCGAGCGGACGTAGCGGGTATAGGAGGCGGCCTGAAACAGCCCGAGCACCGAAATCGGCATGATCGCCTGCTTGAAATATTCGAAAGCCCAGGCCCAGCCGGTGGCCGGGATATCGACCCGGTAGACGAACGGCAGCCAGCCGAGATTGATGCTGAAGATCAGGATCAGCAGCAGTCCGGTGAAGAAGGTCGGCAGCGAGAAGCCGATGAAGGCAAAAGTGTTGGCGATCTGGTCGAAGATCGAATAGGGCCGCATCGCCGCATAGACGCCGACCGGCAGCGCCACCGCCAGTGCAAGGATCTGCGACGAGCCGACCACGAACAGCGTGGTCGGAACCCGCTGCAGGATCAACTGGTCGACGTCGATGCGGCTGGCGAACGAAAAGCCCCAGTCGCCCTGCAGCATCGCGGCGAGCCAGCGCAAATAGCGGATGAAAATCGGATCGTCGATGCCGAACTTCACCCGCAGCGCCTCCCGGACTTCGGGCGGCACATTGGAGTTGGTGGCAAGTTCGCCGAACGGATCGCCCGGCGCCAGCGCCAGCAGCACAAAGAGAATGAGGCTGATGCCGAGCAGGCTGGGCAGGGCGATGATCAGGCGCCGGAGGATGTATTTTCCCATGGTCGTCCTGCCACCGCCCGTTCAGATCTTGCGCATCGCAAAGCTCACCTCAGGTCTCACGGTACCAGTTCGCGATCTGCCATAGATCGTTGTCCCAGCCGCTGAGAGGCACCGCCAGATTGCCGGCGACGGCCGAGACTTTCGGCCGGCGGAGCAGGGGCTGGATGTAGTTGTCCGTCACGACGAGGTCGTTGAGCTTGATGAACATCGCGGCCCGCTTCACGGCATCGAGTTCCTGCTCGGCCTGCTTGTAAATCTCGTCATATTCCTTGTTCTGCCAGCGCGAGACGTTGCGGCCCTGCCACTTGTTTTCCTTGTTCGCCGCGCGCCACGACAGATACTGGTTCATGAAGAACCCGGGGTCGGGCTGCGTCATGGTGGTGTTGTACATCTGCGCATCGCAATAGAAATGCGTGTAGGTGTCGGGATTGGCGGCGTCGGAGGAGAAAAACACCGATGCCACCACCGACTTCAGCTCGACGTCGATGCCCGCCTTCTGGCAGGCCTGCTTGATGATGGCCTGCGTTTTCTGGCGGGGCGCGTTGATCGAGGTCTGGTAGACGAACCGCAGCGGCTTGCCGTCCTTGGCGCGAATGCCGTCGCCGCCTTTTTTCCAGCCGGCGGCTTCCAGGATCGCGTTGGCCTTCTCGATGTTGAACTCGAATTTGATGTTTTTCGAGCGAACCTTCTCCGGGGCGTTGAGGAAGTTTGCGGTGGCGCTCGCCGTTCGGCCATAGATGAACTTCTCGATCGAGGCGCGATCGATCAGGAGATTGATGGCCTGGCGCACCGCCGGGTCGCTGAACAGCGGATGCTTGGTCTTGACGCTGGCGCGTTCGCCGTCGACCTCCGCGGCCGGATCGGTCGAGTTGAGCATGATGAATTCGATATTGCCGGTCTCGACGATGCTGACCTTGCCCTTGCCGGCGCCTTCCAGCTTGGTCAGGATTTCATCTTCGACCTGCATGTTCCAGGCATAGTCATATTCCCCGGTCTGCAGCACCGCGCGCGCGGCCGACACCGCATCGCCGCCGCCCTTGATTTCGATCGTATCGAAATACGGACGGTTGGGCATGTGGTAGTTCGGATTGAGCTTGCCGCGGACGATGTCGCCCGGCTTGAAATCGACGAAAACGTAAGGACCGGTACCCACCGGCTTGAGGTTGGCCGGCGCGTCGCGCGACTTGCCGCCGATGTAATCGGCAAACAGATGTTTCGGGATGATCATGCCGTAGGTGCCGACAAAGGCATCGGCCCAGAACGGCGTCGGCTTTGAAAACGTCACGCGAACGGTGAAATCGTCGACCTTTTCGACCTTGGCGTCCTTGTAGCTGGCGATCGAGACCGCGGCGGTCTCGGGATTGCGCGCATATTCCCAATTGAACACGACGTCGTCAGCCGTGAACGGCATGCCGTCATGCCATTTGACGCCCCGTTTCAGCTTCCAGACCACCGAGAGGCCGTCCTCGGTGAGGCCGTTGTTTTCCTTGCTCGGAATTTCGGCGGCCAGCACCGGGACCAGATTGCCCTCCTGGTCCCATCCGGCCAGCGGCTCGTAAAAGACGCGGGAGCCGTCCTGGTCCTTGGTGCCGACGGCGAAATGCGGGTTGAGCAGGGTGACCGCCTGCCAGTACAGGATTTTCAAAAGCCCGCCGCCGCCGGCCTTGGTCGGCTTGTAGGGGATCGCGGTCTGGGCCATCGCCACCCCGGATTGGGCCAGCATCATGCCGGCCATCGGTGCCGTCAGGCCGACGGCGATCATCTGCTGGACAAAAGACCGCCGCGACAAGCGTCCGGTCTTGACGTCTGCAATGAGATCTCGAAGTTCCCGTTCTTGCATCGGATTGGCTCCTCGGCTGGTGCAAAATGTCTGGCTCACGCCCTCTGGCGCCCCTGCCGCCGCAGGGGGCGTGGACCAAATGATCGGACCACCAAGGAAATGGATCAGGTTAGTACCAGCCTGTCAAAGCAGGAACCGGGCCACGCTTCGCCAAAACCGTCTTGACCAAAAGTCCGGCTTGACCCGGCGGACCAAGCGACCGGTTCGCCACGAGACCGGTTATCCGGACTGCAGCCACGCTAGTTCGTTGGGAAAAGCGGCGTCCGCGCCTAATTGCGGTGGCGCACCATGACCGGCTCAAGCCCGGCAACGACCGCCGGCGCCTGCGACGAAATGCTCGCGGTCGACGGCAAGCTCGCGACGGGTGCCGGGGTGCGATAGCGCGGCAGTTGATCCCCAAGCGAATAGAACACGCACAGCGCCAGGCTCGACCAGACCGCCAGGCTGAAATACAGCGACATCCAGGCAATCTCTTCCTTCCACTCGGCAATGTCGTGCGTCACGATCCAGCGCGTGCGCACGTCGCGCAGACCCTCGAGCGGGTGCAGCAGCGGATTGCCGTCGGCGACATCGGCCCGCCACCGGTTCAAATACATCGGGACGTCGACGGTCATCAGGAACGCCAGATAAAACGCGATCCCGACGATAGTGACGATCAGGATCGCGCGCACCGCACCGTCGAACTCCGGCAGCAGGCGGCAGAGACCGACGCCGATGATGAAGAAGACGACGGCCCAGATCGAATTCTCGATGGCGTTGTTCAGATATTTGGTGGTCAGCACCGCGTGCCAGGAAAAGCACTCCGCGATCACGATCAGCGGCACGATCACCCAGGCGGCGTTCACGGTGGTGTCCGCGCCCGTCATGGTGCCGAGCTGGTGCAGGATAACAGCCCATTGTGCCGCGAAGGCGATCTCCGCCACGGTCGCAACCGAGCGGCCGACGAACACGCTCGACAGCCAGGTGTCGAACAGGCAGATCCGTTGCACGTCGGCGCGCGGCAGGATCGAGCGGAAGGCGCAACCGAACACATAGGCCGCGCTGAGCGCGAGCATCAGCTCCACGCCGGACGTGCTGGCTGGATTTCCAATCGGCTGTCCGTGGAGCTGGCGGTACAGCACGAACCAAACCGCGATATTGGCGCCGCTGACCAACGTCAGCATGCCCCACCACCGGATCACCGGATTCGACCAGGCCAGGGAGGCTGGTTGCGCACGCCATTCCAAGCTCATTTACCGCTCCGCATTTAATCGAACTGACATCTGATTGTTTTACTTCTGTCATGAATCGCTGCGAATCACGACAAAAATATGCGTGGGTCGGAGTCTTGCGGGAGTGACGGCGAGCGCGTCGGCGTTCTGCACTTGAGGAATCGGTCTTGTCGGCACTGATGGACGCCGCTGTCATAAAACTGTCATCAAAAGTTCAGGTCGCGATCAAATGTATTGCCGCTTGTATTCGTCAAGCCGAATACGTCAGTCGCGTTCTTGCCAATAATGAATTTGCAGAGATCAAGGGAGCAATTTTGCAGGTTGATCATGCTGCAAGTGGCTGGATCGGCCGGGAAGGAAGCCCTTGCAGGCTCTCACGCAGCCGACCGCCCGATCGCACTGGGACGTGAACCCATAAATTCAGAGTGGTCGGCGGACGTCCGCGTTGCTGCGCGTTTCGGACTCAAGTCGGACATCACGGCACTCCGAGAGGTGCCAACAACGGAAGTCGCATTCATTCGATTACTTCGTTGCAACCGGTCCCTGGCTGCTCTTGGTCATTCGGGCAGCCCGGCTTGCCGCAATCCTTCTTCGTATCGCAAAAGGTCTTCGGCCCGCCTAAAAGGGCCCAACACGTCTTTGAGAGTGGAAACACGTAGCGTGGGGTTCAGTCGCCGCAGCCGAGCCACTGCCTTATGTGCTTGCTCCGGCCGCCCGGCCATTGCATTGCTTGCGGCGGCGATCCGTAATCCAGGTTGATAGTCCGGATTGTCCTGCAATGCCATTGCCGCCCACGATGCCGCTTCGTCATAGCGGCCCAGGAAGAAATGTGCATTCGCGGTCCCGCTTGGCATTCTTAGCAGCGACGGATCAAGTGGGCTCAGGCGCATGGCACGCGCGAAGCGCTCGATCGCCGCTTCCGGCTCACCGAGCCAGATTTTTACCCAGCCGCCGAAACTCCATGCCTCGGCCCAATTGGAATTGAGCACAAGCGCGCGATCGATCAAGCCAGCGCCCACCTCGAGATCGCGAACGACAAACGCTAGCGCCCACCCGCCGGAGGCGAGCGCGATCGGGTCATCCTTGCCCAACTCAACCGCCCGCTGAGCGAGCCTTGTCACCTCAGCAATCTCGTTCGGTGTGACTGAAATCCAGCCATTGGCCCTAGCTATGGCGTAGCAATGGGCGGCACGACCGTAGGCAGATGCAAAATCCGGGTCGAGCTCGATCGCGCTGTTGAACAGGCGTAATGCCTCTTCGTTCGCTTGCCTGCTTGCAACCTGATAAAACCTGGGCAACCCGCGTAAATAGAGGGCATAGGCGTCGAGACTCTCGGTCGGCTTGCGCTTGGCACGCTCGATCTCGGCTTTTTCCACCGCCGGCGCGATCGCCCCCACAACGCTCTCGGTGACCTGATCCTGCAGATTGAAGATGTCGCCGAGGCCACCATCAAAACGTTCTGCCCAAAGATGTGCCCCGGTGGCGGCATCGACGAGCTGTCCCGTGATGCGCACCCGGTTTGCGGCCTTCCGAACGCTGCCTTCCAACACGTAGCGCACCCCAAGTTCGCGCCCGATCTGCTTCACGTCGACGGCGCGCCCCTTGTATGTGAAGCTCGAGTTGCGAGCGATGACGAACAGCGCCTTGAAATGAGATAGCGCTGTGATGATGTCATCTACCATCCCGTCCGCGAAAAATTCCTGTTCCGGATCGGAGCTCAGGTTGGTGAAGGGGAGAACGGCGATCGAGGGTTTATTGGGTAGAGCAAGGGTCTCATCAACAGGCCAGCGGTTCGGCACGGCTGGCACGGCGCGACCGTATGGGACGCGCCAGACCCGCATCGGCTCGGCGATATTCTTCAAGGATTGCGAACCCAAATCCTCAAACGTTACGTCTACCTTGCCACGAATTTGCCGACGAGCGTCGTCCGAGATGCTGATGCCGCCCGGCTCTGCCGTCCCTTCGAGACGCACTGCAATATTGACCCCGTCACCAAAGATATCGTTTTCTTCGATAATAATATCACCGACGTGAATGCCGATGCGGAGTTCGATCTGCTTGCCGTGCGGCACGTCGATATTTTGTTCGGCCATGCCGCGTTGAATTTCGTCGGCACATCGTACGGCGTCGACCACGCTGGCGAACTCGGCAATAGCGCCGTCCCCGGTATTCTTGACGACGCGTCCGTGATGCTCAGCGATTTTGGGATCGAAAATCGTTCTTCTAAGCGCTTTCAGTCGCGCCAGCGTGCCCTCTTCGTCTATCCCTATCAAGCGGCAAGAGCCCGCGACATCCGCCGCCAGAATAGCTGCCAGCCGCCGCTCTACGTGCTCGCTGCTCAAGACGCACCCCCAAAGCTCGGGGAAGATTGAATGGGTATATAGCAGAATTGTGGGCCGGCGTCCGGCTATGCCCATGTCCGAAACGGGTCAATCGCGTCGATTTTTGCATGTCGGGCATGTCCGGTTGGCGGTTAGTCTTGGAAGTGCGCTCAGGTGCTCCCTGGCGCGACCTGCCCGCCAGCAAGAAGCCTGGGCAAACATCCCGCCGAAACGAAATCGCAAAGACGCGATCTGCTTCAGCCCGTTCCTCGCGCACGAAACTTGATCGATCGGTTCTTCAACAAGATCAAGCAATGTCGGTGTGTCGCGACCCGATACGACAAACTCGCGGCCAACAACTTAGCGTTCATGAAGCTCGCATCAATCCGCCATTGGCTGCGCGTTGATGAGTCCGCGCCCTAATTACTTGCTATTCAGGTTGGATACCGAGTTCCTGGATGACCTTGCCTGCGGACGCATGCTCGGCATCGAGAAACCGCTTCGCGCCTGCAGGCGTCACCGCGTCACCAATGCCGACATCAAAGCCGAGGGCGGGGGCGCGCTCCTGCACCTCCGGGGACTTTAATGCGCCCGCAATCTCGGAGCTGAGCTTCTGGATGATGTCGGTGGGCGTGCCAGCCGGCGCCATCAACATGAACCAGCCTTGCAGGTCGACGCTCTTCAACGTTTCCGCGATCGCCGGCACGTCCGGCAACGAGCCGATGCGCTTGCTGCCCGCAACGGCAACAGGTCGAAGCGTGCCCGCCGCGATGAAGGATTCTGCAATCGATGCCGCTTGTATCGTCACCTGGACGCGTCCCGTCATGCTGTCCTGCACCGCGTTCGTGGTCGTATTGTAGGGGACCAGAACGAAGCCGGTCCCGGCCTGCTTGTTGATCGATTGTGCGATCAGGCCCGAGAGGTTGCGCGGACCGTCGACCGCCATGCTCAGGGATCCCGGCGCTGACTTTTCCAGCGCGATCAATTCCGCAAGCGTCTTCGCCTTCACCTCGGGGTTGACGAGAAGGACGTGGTTGCTTCGGGCCACCATGGCGACCGGCACAAAATCCTTCATCGGATCGTAGGGAAGCTTCTTGAACGTATAGGGGTTGGTGACAAGCGCGGCCGAAGTGGCAAACAGGAAGGTGTATCCATCGGGGGCGGCGCGGGCGACGGCCTGCGTGCCAACGAGGTTCGCGGCGCCTGGACGGTTCTCGACGACGAACTGCTGTCCGAGCGCCCGCGAGAGTTTGTCGGCGATAATGCGACACAGCACATCCGGGCTGTTGCCCGCCGCCTGCGGCACCACGACCGACACGGGTCTTTGCGGCCATGATTGTGCGTACGCCGGACCCGAGAGGCAGAGCGCAATGCCGGTCAACAGCACGCGGCGGGATAGTTTTGGCATGGTGATCCTCCCTGAAATATTCGCCTGCGATTTCTGATCGCTTGAGGCGGCATCCTCTCGGACAAATGTCGGCGCGGGCTACCCGCTTCGATCAAATCTCGTCGGCGACGCCATTGCGCAGCACGCCAAGGCGATCGATTTCGACCTCGACGGTATCGCCCGGCTTCAGCCAGAGCGGCGGGGTTCGCTTGGCGCCCACACCGCCGGGCGTCCCCGTTGCGATCACATCGCCCGGCTCGAGGCGCGTGAAGGACGAGCAGTATTCGATCTGCCGCGGAATATCGAAAATCATCTGATCGATCGTCGCATCCTGGACGATCTGACCGTTGACGCGCGTCTGCAGCCGCAGCGGTGCGACGTCGCCGAGTTCGTCCGGCGTCATCATCCAGGGACCGAAAGCACCGGTCTCCGGAAAGTTCTTGCCGGGCGTGAACTGATGCGTGTGGCGTTGAAAATCGCGCACGCTGCCTTCGTTGTAGCAGGCATAGCCGGCGATGTGGTTCCATGCGTCAGAACGCGCGATATGGCGTCCGGGCTTTCCGATGATGATCGCGAGCTCGCCTTCGAAGTCGAGATCGTGCGAGAGTTTTGGCCGGATGATGTTGGCGAGATGCCCGGTCTGGCTGTTGGCAAACCGGCCGAACACGGTGGGGTTCTCGACTTCCGCGCGTCCGGTTTCCTTGCGGTGCATCTCGTAGTTCAGGCCGATGCAGAGAATCTTGTCGGGATTGGGAATGACCGGCAGCCAAATGATCTCAGCCGTGGGGTAACGCTTTGCCGTGCGGATGGCGTCGCGCACCGCGGGCAATGCGTCGGCGGCGATCGCCGATTTGAGATCGGGATAGCGATCCCTGAGCAGCGCGCCGACGTCAATCGCTTCCTCGCCCTCGATCACGCCCCAGGTGCGGCTGTTGCCGATCGTAAAACTCGCCAATTTCATTGTGATGTCCTCGCTCTGGAAACCGCGTAACGGTGATGAGTGTTGGTGCCTTCAAGCTGCAATCCCTGATGGATCATTGAAGCCGTCCCGCAAGCTCTGACAGCATCTTGCCGAGCGCGCGTTCGTCGTTGGCGACGCCGAAGACGTAGTGGTCCGGCCGGACGATCGCGGCGCGGCAGCCGTGGCGGTCGAACCAGGCTGCGAGAACGCCATCTTCTTCAGCGACGGCGTCGTGCCCGGCCTGATCTGCCGCGTCAGCAGGACGGACGCGGATCAGTCGCATGCCAAGCCCGGTCAGATGCGCCCGCACATCAGCGGTCAAATCCGGCGCGTTTCGCTGGTCCAGCACAAGCCGCCATCCAACGCCCGCAGTGATGTCGAGCAGACGCCGCCCTTCTGCCGTTCTGATCCAGGGCTGCGGAAACAGCGTGCCGTGCGCCGGATGCAGCGGGAACGCCAGCAGGCCTTTCTGAAGCGGCGGGACAATCTCCTGGCGGGTGAAGGTGCGGGGGAGGCCGCCGCCTTCGGCAAGGATGCGGATATCGCGCGCCTCGGCCGCGACGGGATCGCGCTCGCAAATCACGTGCCCGATCGCCTTGATCCGGGTGGTGAGTTGGCGAACATGCTCGCTTCGCTCCTCGCCATAGGTGTCGAGGAGCGTGGGGCCGGATTGTCCTTTGAGTACCCGATCAAGCTTCCATACGAGATTTCCGACATCGCGAATGCCCTGGCACATGCCCTGGCCGATAAACGGCGGTTGCTGATGCGCGGCATCGCCGGCGAGGAATATGCGGCCCCGCCGCCACTCCTCCGCAACGAGCGCATGAAACCGGTAGCTCGCCGCACGCCACAGCGTGGCGTCGTCAGGCTTGATCCATCGGCTGAGCAACCGCCAGACTTGATCAGGCGCTTCCATCTCACGGGGATCTTCACCCGGCAGCAGCATGATCTCGAAACGGCGATGATTGCCGGGGCCGACGATGAACGACGTCGGGCGCGACGGATCGCAGAATTGCGCCGCCGTCTCCGGCAGCTTGCCGAGTGCGGCATCGTTGACCCGGAGATCGACGACAAGCCAGGGCTCATCGAATACGAGGTCTTCGAAGGTGATGCCAAGCGCTTGCCGTGTTCCGCTCGAGGCGCCGTCGCAAGCGATCATATAGTCGGCGGTGACCGAACGCGTCGCTCCCTTGTCGTCGCGCAGTTGCAGCGACACGCGCTCCGGCGATTGGTCGAAGCCGATGAGCTCAGTTCCGAGTTCGACGTCGACGCTGTCATAGGCCGCCGCGTGCGCGCGCAGCGCCGCCTCGACCGGCGGCTGCGTGAACACCATGCTGGGGGTGTATCCAAGCGGATAGGGTTCCGGAACCATATCGATCCGGCGTATCAGCTGGCCCTTGGCGCCGAAATGCTGCGAGGCAGGAAACGGTGCGATGTAGGGCAGCACGCGCTCTGCGGCGCCGAGATTATCGAGCAGGCGAAGGATCTCATGATCGATCGCGATCGCGCGCGGCTTGTCGTAGACGTCGCGCTGACGGTCGATCGCCAGGGTACGGATATTCCTGTCTCCGAGCAGGCTGGCCGCGATGGCGCCTGACGGGCCGTGACCAACCACGACCACTTGGAAATCGCTCCGGTGCTGCTCTGATGAAAGCGTCACTCAGGACTCCAGTCGAGATTCTAAAGCGAAGCGGATCGGGCGGTTAAGCATCGGCGTAGAGCACGGCCGTCTGGGCCGCCTTGACGTGATCGGCCTTGGGAGGGGCGATGCCCCAGTGATCTGTCCTGCCTGACGGCCAGACCCATTCCGACGGCCCGCGCACCACATAATTGTCGTCGACCTGCAGAACTTCGGCGGTGTATTCGATGACGATCCCGACCGGATCGATGAAATAGGCGAAGACGTTGTCGCCCGGGCCGTGGCGGCCGACGCCCCAGGCGATTGGAAATCCGGCGTCGATCATGCGGCCCGAGCCCCGCATGACCGCTTCCAGGTTCGGCATCATGAAGGCGACGTGATTGAGTCCGTTCACGGCGGCATCGGCGATAACGATCGCGTGGTGGTCGTCATTGCAGCGGACGAACGCCATGGCTTTGGTGCGATCCGTCAGGCGAAAGCCAAGCGCCCGCTGATAGAACGCGGCCGAGCCGTCGACATCCCCAGCGTTCAGATTGACGTGAGCCAGTCTCGTGGGCCGGTTCGCGGACGGAAGAGATGCGGTGTGCCGCATGTCCCCGTAAACAAAGCGCAGCACGCCGCCGCCGGGTGCCCGAATGGCCATGACCGTCCCGCCATCGGGACCGGAATTTTGGACAGGGCCATGGAGCAGCGTCGCGCCCTGCTGCTGTGATGCCGCAGCGATAGAGTCGAACTTCCCATCGGAATCCAGTCGGAAGGTGACAGCCCGGAGCGCCGGGCGATCGCCCTGCCGCAAGGCGACCACATGATGATCGGTACCGCTGGCCCGCAGATACGTCACGCCGTCGTGGCGCGTCACCAGATCAAGCCCCCAGACGGACGTATAGAAATGCTCCGACTGGCCGATCTCAGGCGTTTCGAGCTCGACGCTGCGCAATGCCGTGACGGGAAAATGGGTCATTCCGTAGCGTGCTCCCAAATCCGGGAAACGTTGAGCGTTGTCGCAAGCAGCGTGGCTTTCGGTCCCGCTGGACGTTTCCTCGGTTCTTGGAGACTCCTAACCTATATAAAATGCGCTTAGCAACAGTAATTTATATATTACGTACGAATACGAGAAAGTGTATACAATGGAATCGGACACCGGGTTGGGGACCGAAAGGAGAGTTTGGGCGTGGTCACCACATCAGCGCTTCGCTTGGCGTCCGTTACGCCATCCTCCACGCAAGCGAGCACGGTCTATGATCGGCTGAGGGAAGACCTGCTTTCGGGGAGGCTTGAGCCAGGCCGGAAGTTGCAGATGCGTTTCCTGACCGAGACGTATCAGACCAGCCAGACGCCTTTGCGCGAGGCGCTCAATCGCCTGGCGGCCGATGGCCTGGTCGAATGCCGCGAACAGCGCGGGTTTTACGTCGCGGACATCAGCCGGAACGAATTGATTGAACTGACCAAGACCCGGTGCTGGGTCGAAAGCCTTGCGCTGCGGGAATCCATGGCGGCCTCGACGCCGCAATGGGAAGAGCTGCTGCTGCTCGCGGAGCATCGTCTGGCCAGGACGCCTCGTTCGCTCAACACCGAACGCTTCGAAGACAATCCGGAGTGGGAAAGACTGCATCGCGTCTTTCACAGAACCCTGATCGGAAATTGTGGATCTCAATCACTGATCGCATTTTGCGGACAACTTGCCGACCAGCTGTACCGATATCGGCGTCTGTCGATCCAAAGGGCCTTTCCATCGAGGCACGTGAGCGACGAACATCAGGCGATCATGGCGGCCGTATTGAGCAAGCAGGCGGACGATGCCGTGGCCTTGCTGACGGCGCATTACAATCAAACGGCCGAAGTCATCCTGAGGGATCAGAAGATATTCCCGGAATTGCAGAACGACGGCGAACTCGCATAGGCCGCGCGTCGTGATCAGACGCCAGCCGCTGGCGTGCTTGAAAGCTCAAGCCTGCAGCTTTCTCTGCGCCATTTCCGCCGCAAGCAGGATCGCAGCATGTGCGGCGCCGATCCCCGCGATTCCCTTCCCGGCGATGTCATAGGCCGTTCCGTGGGCCGGCGTACAGATCGGAAACGGAAAGCCGCCCAGCAGCGTCACGCCACGATCGAAGCCCATCAGCTTCATCGCGATCTGGCCTTGGTCATGATACATCGTCAGCACCGCATCGAATGCGCCGCCTTTGGCGCGCAGGAACACGGTATCTGCGGGAAACGGGCCTTCGGTCGCGATCCCGTCAGCGCGCGCCTCTTCTACCGCGGGACCGATCGCGTCGATCTCTTCCCGCCCGAAATTCCCGCCATCGCCGGCATGGGGGTTGAGACCGGCGACCGCAATGCGCGGACGCTTGAATCCGGCTGACCGCATCGAGGCATCCGTTAGCCGCAGCGCGCGCAGGACGCGTTCCCTGGTGATGTGCGAAGCGACCTCCGCAAGCGGGATATGCGACGTGACGCGGGCATTCCAAAGCCCGTCCAGTACGTTGAATTCGCTTGCCGGGCCGTCTAATCCGACCACGTCGGCCGAAAAGCTGATCTCGTCGTCATAGACGGGATGTGCAAGCCGCATGGCATTCTTGTTGAAGGGCGTAAAGCAAACGGCGTCGGCCCGGCCGTCACGTGCCATCGTCAGCGCTTGACGATAATTCGCCAGCGCAAACCGGCCGCCTTCGGCTGTCGCGGTGCTTCGCGCGACCAATGCCGGATCGAGATGGCCGAGATCGATGAAAACCGGGGCCCGCGCTTCCTTCGAGAGATCGGCGTCGGGCGATGCGGATATCAGGTCGAGCTTTACCGCGGCAACGCGCGCGCCATCATCGAGGACGCGGCGGTCACCGATGACGACGATCCGGGCCTTGGCGACGACGTCATCGAGAGCAAGGAGCCGGGCCGTCAGTTCCGGGCTGATGCCGGCGGGGTCGCCCATCGCAAGCGCTATGATCGGTCTCATCAGGATCTCCGGGGCCTTAATCTAGGGTCAAATTGTTCTGTGCGACGATCATGGCTTCACCTCCGACCGCGGCATCATCCGGCCGATCGTTCGCCAGATTGTCGGCATCAGCAGCAGGGCCGCGCCAAGCAGGATCAGCGTTGTCACCAGCGGTTTGGCAAAAAATATTCCGAGCGAGCCTTTCGACATCAGCATGGATTGGCGAAACGCGTCTTCCGCCTTGTCGCCAATCACGATCGCGAGCACCAGCGGCGCCAGCGGATAATGAAGCTTCTTGAACAGATATCCGAGCACACCGAATCCCATCATCAACATGACGTCGAGATAGGAATTGGAAACCGAATAGGCTCCGACGGTGCAGATGATGACGATCACAGGCGCAATGATGAAGAACGGCACGCGCATCAGCGCCGCGAAGATCGGTACCGTCAGCAGCACCAGCACCACGGCGACGACGTTGCCGAGATACATCGAGGCGATCAGTCCCCAGACGAAGTCCTTCTGCTCGACGAACAGCATCGGTCCGGGATTGAGTCCCCAGATCATCAGGCCGCCCATCATGACGGCCGCGGTCGCCGATCCCGGGATGCCCAGCGACAGCATCGGAAGCAGGGCGCTGGTGCCGGCGGCATGATCCGCGGCTTCCGGAGCGACGATGCCTTCCGGCTCGCCCTTGCCGAAATTCGCGCGCCGGGGCGAAAGACGCTTGGCGATGCCGTAGCTCATGAACGATGCGGCGGTCGGGCCTCCCGGCGTGATACCCATCCAGCAGCCGATCGCCGCGCTGCGCAGCAGCGCCCAGCCATGTTTCGGAAGACCCACGAGCGTACGGAAGACTTCGCGCCATTCCACCTTGGAGGAGATCGCCTTGACGTGAAATTCCTCTTCCACGGCAATCATCAACTCGCCGATCCCGAACAGGCCCATGACGGCGACCACGAAGCTGACGCCCTTCACCATCTCGTCGATGCCCATGGTGAGCCGCACGCTGCCGGAGACCGTGTCGATCCCGACGGCCGCCAGGGCGAAGCCGATCGCGAGCGATACCAGCGTCTTGATCGGCGGCGAGCCGCCCATCCCGATGAAACTCGCAAACGCCAGAAAATAGACCGCGAAATATTCCGGCGGCCCGAAGGCCAGCGCCACTTGCGCGACCCATGACGCCGCAAGCGTAATCAGAACGACACCGGCGAGCGCGCCAAAGGCAGCCGAGCCGAACGCCGTCGCCAGCGCCGTGGTCGGCCTGCCGTCGCGCGCCATCGGATAGCCGTCGAACGTGGTCGCGACCGAGGAGGGCTCGCCTGGAATGTTGAACAGGATGGATGTGACCGAGCCGCCGAACAAGGCGCCCCAATACATCGACGAGAGCAGGATGATGGCCGAAACCGGCTGCATTCCGAAGGTGAGCGGCAGCAGCAGCGAAACGCCGTTGGGTGCGCCGAGGCCGGGCAGCACGCCGACGAGAATGCCGAGCAGCACGCCGATCACCATCAGGAAAATATGATTGCCTGACAGCGCGATGCCAAAGCCATGCATGAGAGCTTCGAGATTTTCCAACGAAGCGCTCCCCTAGAAGCCGAACAAGGTGCCGAGCGCGCCGCGCGGCATCGAGATATGGAACGTCAGCTCGAACATCAGATAGAGCGCCAACGCCGCCCCGATCGCGGCGACGGCCGCGAGCAACAGCGAGCCGCGCCTGTGCCAGGCCAGCGCGCCGAACACATAGAGCGCGGCGGCCGGATACATCCCGATCAGCGGAATGACTCCGACAAAGACCGCGGCCGGGACGAACAATGTTGCCAATCGCCTGAATTCGCTTGGCCCGAGAATAACGGCCCGCGCGTGCAACCACCCCTGCACGAGATTGAACAAACTGCCGGCCAGGATGACGAGGCCGACGATCAATGGAAAGGTGCCGGACTCGACACCGGCGGCGGACCAGCCGATGCCGTTGTCGAGGCTGGAGACGATCACGGCTGCGCCGAACGCCCCGGTGATGAGCGCCGTCGCCGCTTCCAGACTGCGTCCAGAGACCATCGTCCGAACTCTAGTTGGAGATCAGCCAGCCTTCATCGGCGGCAACCTTGCGGGTGCGTTCGATATCTTCCTTGATGAACTTGTTGAAGGCATCACCGGTCAGGAAAGTGTCGGTTTGCGAGGTCCGCTCGATATATTCCTTCCATTCCGGCGTGGCCTGCACCTTCTTCATCAGATCGACATAGAAGGCGGCCTGATCGGCGGTCACCTTTCCCGGCAGCCAGACTGTACGCGGTTGCTGGAATTGCGGAATGGCAAGGCCGGATTCAACGCAGGTCGGGATGTCGTGCCAGTTCTGCGTTGCCGTGACCTTGGGTCCGTCGGGCAGGCGCTGCGGGCTGAAGGCGCACAGCGGACGCTGCGTGCTGCCCTTCCACTGTCCGATGCTTTCGCTGGGATTGTTGACGTGGGCGTCGATATGGCCGCCGGCCAGTTGCACCGCGGCTTCGGCGCCGCTCTTGAAGGGAATGTAGACGAATTTCACCTTGGCCGCCTTGTCGATCATGCGGGTGAGGGTTTCATCGGTGTCCTTTGATTGCGCGCCGCCCATCTTGACATCGCCCGGCGGCTTCGCGGCAACGGCTTTGAGGAAATCCTGCACGTTCTGGTAGGGCGCGTCCTGCTTCACCCAGAGCAGGAATTCGTCCTGCACCATCGCGGCAATCGGCGTCAGGTCGGTGTAGTTATAGGCGACCTTGGAGACCATCGGCTGGTTCCACGCGTTCGATGTGCCGAACACGACCTTGTAGGGATCGCCCGCCATCGCCTTGGTGTAGGTGTAGCCCTCGGCGCCGCTGCCGCCGGCCTTGTTGACGACGACGATAGGCTGCTC
The DNA here is from genome assembly GCF_018130125.1 of Bradyrhizobium sp. AUGA SZCCT0177. Classification (NCBI taxonomy): domain Bacteria; kingdom Pseudomonadati; phylum Pseudomonadota; class Alphaproteobacteria; order Hyphomicrobiales; family Nitrobacteraceae; genus Bradyrhizobium; species Bradyrhizobium sp. AUGA SZCCT0177. The sequence goes on from NZ_JAFCMA010000024.1 coordinate 56,146, forward strand.
GACCAGCTTATACTTGGTGATGATGTTCTGGACCGCACGCGCAAAATTGTCCGTGCCGCCGCCCGGGCCTGCCGTTGCAATGAATTCGATCGGCTTGGCCGGTTGCCACGCGGCATTCGCCGCTCCCGTGAGCCCAATGGCGAGACCGAAGGCGATCGCAGCGAATGTCGGCTTCTGAGACATCTAGTCCTCCCGTGTATCTCTGATTTTTGTTTTCTTGGTCTTGGTGTCGTCTCAGGCTTTTGCGTCAGCCCGCTTCATCCCTTGCAAACTCCGGCGCGGCAATCGCGCCTTCCTTGTGAAGCGCTGCAATTTCGTCGGCGTCAAAGCCGTAAGCGCCGAGGATTGCATTGGTATGTTCGCCGTAGAGCGGCGCGCCCGACCGCACCTTGCCGGGCGTCTGCGAGAACTTGATCGGCAATCCAATCGTCTTCACGCTGCCGAGCGTGGAATGCTCGACCTCGACCACCATTTCGCGCGCGATCGTCTGCGGGTCGGCGAGGGCCTGCAGCATGTCGTTGACGGGGCCGCAGGGGACGCCGGCCTCCTCAAGCGCAGCCAGCCAATACTCGGCGGATTTGGTTTTGAAGCGCCCCGTGAGCACGGCTTCCAGTTCCTTCAAATGTCCCATTCGATCGGCGCCGGTCGCAAACCGCGGATCCCGCGCCAGTTCGATCGCGTCAAGCACTTCGAGCGTGCGCATCCAGTTTTTCTGGTTGGCGCCGCCGACCACGATCCATTTGTCTGATGTTTCGAACGCCTGGTAGGGCGCATTGAGTGGATGGGCCGAACCCATCGCCTGCGGCGCCACGCCGGTGGCCATCGCGATGGCGGCCTGCCAGTAGGTCTGAACGAGGGCGGCCTCGAACAGGGAGGTTTCGACCCATTGCCCCTCGCCGGTTTTGAGCCGGTGGGCATAGGCGGCGAGGATGCCCATGGCCGCGAGAATTCCAGCCGTGATGTCGGACAGCGGCGCGCCGCATTTGACCGGTGGTCCGTCGGGCCGCTCGCCGGTGAAGCTCATGATGCCGCTCATCGCCTGCGCCACCAGATCGAAGCCGCGGCGATGCTTGTACGGGCCGGTGCGGCCAAAGCCGGACAGCGAGCAGTAGATCAGGGCAGGGTGCGCCTTTTTGATATCGGCGTAACCGAAGCCGAGCTTGTCCATCACCCCGGGGCCGAAATTCTCAACCAGCACGTCTGCCGATCCGATCAGGCGCCGCAGCACCTTTGCGCCGCCCGGTGTCTTCAGATCGAGCGCAATGCCCTTCTTGTTGCGGTTCATCATCAGGAATGAGGCCGCCACGTCGCCGATCCTGGGAGGGACCATGTAGCGGGTGTCGTCGCCGGCCGGAATCTTTTCGATTTTAATGACCTCGGCGCCCATGTCTGCGAGCATCAGCGTGCAGGTCGGGCCCGCCATGACGTGCGTCAGATCGACAACCTTCAATCCACTCAGGGGGCCCATGGTTTCTCCCGCAATGTTGTTGTTCTTGTTGCTTAGTCACCAGTCCATTGCGGCTGGCGCTTGTTGAGGAAGGCATCCATGCCTTCGCGGAAATCCCGGCTTTGGTAACACATCAGGATCAGGTCCTCGTCTTCGGCCGGCTTCGGCTGCGCGCGAAGCAGCGCCTGCTTGGTGGCACGCAGCGTCAGCGGGGCGTGACCTGCGACAAGCCGCGCCAGTTCATCGGCCCGCCGTTCGAGGGCGGAAAGATCCTCAACGACTTCATGCAGCAGGGCGATGCCGGCGGCCTCTTCGGCTTCGATCAGGCGCGCGGTAAAAATGATCTCCTTGAGCCGCGTTGCCCCGATCAGGCCCGAGAGCCGGCCGATACTGGATGCCGACAAGCAGTTGCCGAGTGTGCGCGCGATCGGAAACCCGAATTTCGCGGTCCGGGTCCCGATGCGCAGATCGCAGCATGCGGCGATCGCGGCGCCGCCGCCGGTGCACGCGCCGTTGATCGCCGCAATGGTCGGCACCTGGCATTGTTCGAGCGTGGTCAGCACGCGGTCGATCCGGGCCTCGTAGCCGATGGCGTCTTGCGGAGTCTTGAACGCGCGAAACTGGTTGATGTCGGTGCCGGCCGCAAAAGCCTTGTCGCCTGCGCCGCTCAGGATCAGCACCTTGAGGCTGCGGTCGCCGGCGGCGGCTTCGCATATCGCAGCCAGCCGCTCATACATGCCGAAGGTCAGCGAGTTTCTCGCCTGCGGCCGGTTGAAGATGATCCGGCCGACGCCGTCGCGGACCTCGTAAAGCAAGTCCGTCTCGGGGGTGACGTTTTCATTCATTTTGTTGACAGACCCCTCAGGATGGAACCTCAGTTTGGCTGTGGAGGGCATTTTTGAATGCAAAAACTATCTAATGCAATAGGAATCTGGTCGAATTTGCTTGGTGCGGATCATTTTTGCATTCAAAATGGTTCCATCGAGTCGCCGAGGAGAACCTCGATATGATGCATGACGAGGTGGTTTCCCGCCTCAGGCACGTCCTGACGGAGGGCGAAATCCCGCCGGGCGCGCGGATTCCGGAGCGCGAGCTGTGCGCGTCGTTCGCGATATCGCGGACCCCGCTACGCGAGGCGCTCAAGGTGCTCGCGGCCGAAGGGCTCGTGGTGCTGCTGCCCAATCGCGGCTCGCGCGCCGCCAAGCTCACCCGGAAGGACGTCAAGGAACTGTTCGAAGTCTGCGAGGCGCTCGAAGCCGCGGCCGGTGAGCTGGCATGTCCGCGCATTTCCGACGCGCAACTGCGCGAAATTGCCGAGCTGCAGGCCAGCATGGTCGAACATTATCGCGCGCAGGATCTGCTGTCGTACTATCGCTGCAACCGGTTGATCCACGAGGCCATCGTTCGCGCGGCCGATAACGCGGTGCTTGCCGGCTTCTATGAGTCGATCGCCGCAAGGATACGGCGGGCACGGTTCATCACGCCGATGTCGCCTGAGCATTGGGCGCTCGCCATCCAGGAGCACGAAGGAATCCTGAACGCGCTGCAGCGGCGCGACGCCGGCGGGCTCGCCCATATTCTGCGTAACCATCTGCGGCGCAAGCGCGAGGAAGTCGTCCGGGCCGGCTTCGCCGAGGGCGAATGATCGCTGTCGTCCAACTGGTGCAGCCGCACCACGCTCGCTTACATGATCTGCGCCGTCACGATCCCATAGAGAATGAACACCACGCCGAGGCCCCAGACCATCGCGGGAATCTGCAACCTGCGGCCCATGGTGACTTCCAGCGCCAGATAGCTCAGCGTTCCCAGCGCCATTCCGTTGATGAGGTTGTTGGTCAATACCGTCACCAGCAGCGTCAGTACGATCGGCGCCGCATTGCCGAGGTCCATCATGTCGATGCGCGCGAGACCCTGCATCATCAGGATGCCGACCAGCACCAGCGCCGGCGCGGTCGCCTGCGGCGGAATGATCACGAAGACCGGCCAGAAGAACAGCGCGAGGCAGAAGAAAGCGGCGACCGTCAGCGATGTCAGACCGGTGCGCCCGCCGGCCTGCACGCCGGTGATGGATTCGATGTAGGCGGTGACCACCGAGGTGCCGAGCAGCGGTCCCACGATCGTGGCCGTCGCATCGGTGGCGAAGGCGGCCGTGGCATTGGGGATCGACCCATCGGCCCGGCGCAGATTTGCGGCGCCCGTCACACCGATCAATGTGCCCAACGTCGAGAAGAATTCGGCGCAGAGGAAATAGAACAGCAGCGGCAAGGCGACCAGGAAATGGGTGAAGAGATAGCCGACATCGAGCGCCATGAAGGTGCTGGTCGGCCAGCGCGGCCAGGACAGGATCGCCGAGGGCACGGAAGTCACCATCTTGCCGTTCGCGCCGGGAACGAAAAGGCCGATCAAGGTCAGGGCTGCGATCGACAGGATGAGGGCGCCGGGAACGCGCTTTGCCACCAGAACCGGGGTCAACAGCAGGCCGGCCAGCGTCAGCAGCATCGCCGGGCTGCGCAACGATCCCATGGCGATGAAGGTCGAAGGATTTTGCACGATGAAGCCGGCGCCACGCAATGCAATGAACACGATCAGCGTACCGACCGCGGCCTGGATGCCGATCTTCATCACCTCCGGAACGTCCCTAGCGACCCGCTCGCGAAGCTTGGAGAGGCTGAGGATCAGAAACAGCACGCCGGTGAACGCGACCATGGCCAGCGCCCCCTGCCAGGGCATGCCCATCTGCTTCACGATCACATAGGTGAAGATGACGTTCGAGCCCATCGCCGGCGCGACCGCGAGCGGCAGATTGGCGGTCAACCCCATCATGACGCAGCCGAAGATCGCCGCGATTGCGGTGGCGCTGACGAGATCGGCACGGTCCATTCCGGCGCCCGACATGATCGCCGGGTTCACCGCAATGATATAGGCCATCGCCGCGAAGGTGGTCGCGCCGGCGATCACCTCGCGCCCGACGCTGGTGCCGCGTTCGGTCAGGCGGAAGAAACCGTCGATCGAGCGTGCAGCGGGAGCCGATGAAGTGGCGGCATTTGCTGCGGTCGGACCGGAGGCCAGTTGCGGCGGTGTCATCTCGTTCATGGTGTCCCCTCCGATCGTTGCCGTCACCAGACCACTGGATGCGGCTGGCCCGTCTGCACGTTGATGAAACCGAGCGGGGCCTGCTCGCATGGCGCGACCAGCACCCAACTCCACGGCGCGCAGGTCAGGGTCGCGAACATCAGCCGCTCCGGAAATCCCGGATACCAGCGCGGCCGGTAGGTCGGCTCGAACATCCAGTCCACCTTGCGGCCCTCGGCGTAGAGCGCCTGCATGTCGGCATCGAGCGCTTCGGCGGGACGGCAACTCATCAAACCGCCGACCTCGAACCGGACGGTGGCCGCGAGTTCCCCCTCGCGCACCAGCGCCCAGCCGCCCTGCAGTTCGACCAGCGCGTTGACCGCCTTGGCCATCGCGGCGTCCGAGGAGCCCACGACCCAAATGTTGTGCTTGTCGTGCGCCACCGAGCAGGCAACCGCCGTGTCCGGCGTGCGCGGTCCGCAACCGCGCCAGAACATTTTTGAGACGCGGCCATCGCCGGAAAAGCGGTCGACGATCGCGAATTTGGTGATCGCCTGACTCTCGTCCCGCTGTACGGCGCCGCCCTGCACCGGCAGTTCGAGGGTGTAGAAATCAGGATGCCAGTGGAACGGCCGGATAACGGCGGCCTTCATGGTGGCGCGGCCGGGCTCGGCGGCGAGCGCGAAATCCTGCGGCTCGATCGTGCGATTGATATTGACTGTCCTGGTCGCCCATTCCGGCCAATTGATCTCCGGAACCGGGCCGATGTAACGCTCGCCGTCCGACACCTGGGCGCCGTCGGCCCATACTTCGGCGATATCGAGCTTGCCGACATCCGACAACAGCACGACGTCGCCGAAGCGGCCGGGCGACAGGCTGCCGACATACGGGGTGAGGCGCATGTGGCGCGCCGGATTAATGGTGAGGCATTGGATCGCAATTTCCGGCGCTAGGCCGGCCTCGATGGCGAGACGTGCATTGTGATCGCTGGCGCCGGTTTCGAGCGTGTGGCTGGCGCTGCGGTCGTCCGTCGTGAACGCGATCTGCGACCAATCCTGCAGGCCCCGCGCGAGCAGCCACGCGACGATCTCGGCCATCGCGTAGACGCGCAATTCGATGAACAGGCCGCGCGTCAGCTTGTCCCAGGTTTCCTCCGGTGTCTGCACTTCATGGTCGGAGGCGAGCCCGGCCGCGGCAAAGGCGTTGATGGACGGTAGGTCCCGCAAGCCTGCCGCATGTCCTTCGACGACGCCGCGCGCCGCGAAGGTTGCCTCGATCATGCCCCAGATCCGCGCGTAGGACGGATTGTCCGGATTCCATACCGCGGGCCAGTCCATCACTTCATCGAGCCCGGTGACCATCAGGCTCTGGCCCATGAAATGCGCCTGCTCCTTGCCGCCGTACCAGCCGCCGCCCCACTCATAGGCGGTGGGCGGCACCGCCGATCCGGGCTGGGGAAAGATTTTCAGCGGCGACCCGCGCCGGCGCGCCTCGAACCAGAATTCGAGATTGCGCTCACCGTTGACGTTGGAAAACTCGTGGCTGGCTTCGCAGGTCCAGGTATTGCCGCGCGGCAGCACCAGCGCCGCCTCCCATTCCGGCGTCAGATGCGAGCTTTCGATGTGCTTGTGGACCTCGCCGAAGCCCGGAACGGCCGCCAGATTTGGCCGATGCACACGTTCGCGGACCTCACCGGGATAGCTGCCCGCCGGTCCGACCCAGGCGATGCGGCGGCCCTTGAAGACGATCTCCTGGTCCTCGCTCCAGCTCCGGCTGTGCACGTCGAGCAGGCGCCCGACCCGCAAGGCACGATCGGCCGGGCGGCGGCCGAGGGCCGTCAGCACCAGGTCCTGACGGATGCGAATCTCGTCGCTTGCATTAATCAGCAGATCGTCCGGGATCGCGTTCAGGGGTGCCATGGCTCTGTCCTGTTCCTACGCCGGTGGTTTTGCGGCCGCCGTCCGTTTTCGCTTTGATTGACCGTCCTTGTCGGAAGACAGCCGTGCGGCGGCCGCGTCCCGCCGGCGAACGTCCTTCAGCAGCGTGGTCAGTGCCCACTCGATCGCATCGGCGATCTCGGCGCTGGACATGCCGAAGTCCTCGCGCAGCGCGCTCCACGCCAGCACGTTGTTGAGATAGGTCGCGAGCGCCTCGGCTTGACGAGCCTCCTTCGGCTTCAGGTGCCGCGTCAAAGGCGCCATCGCCTTGCGATGATGTTCGATCAGACGGCGTCGGAAGTCGGCCCGCATGGTGCGGCCGGCCCGGGTCAGGGCGATGGCGCGTGCCAGATGCGGATGCCGATCGAAACTCCTGCACAGCTTGCGAAAGATGCCGGGCAGTTCGTCCGGCGAGGTGAAGGGAACGTAGCCGAATACATTGTTCTCGATCCATTCGCCGGCGGCGGCGAGAAGTTCCGCGCGGGTCTTGAAATGCCGGTAGATGGTGCGCTCGGCGACCTTGGCGCGCTTGGCGACATCAGCCATGGAAACGTCGTCGCCGGCTCCGTCCGCAAGGGACTCGACAAAGGCGGCAACGATTCGCCCGCGCGTCAGGGCGGCGTATTCGTCGCGCAATTCGGAGCTCTGTCGCTTTACTGTACTCATGTCATAACTATGACATCAGCGGATTTGGCGCGGCAAGGTCAGATTTTAGGCATTGACGCCGCGTAAGTGTGCGGCTGGTTCGGCTGGCCGGAAAACAACAAGGTGGAGGCGATGGGCGATGCCTTCGCGCGCACGTCCTCGCCCGAGGAGCTGAAGAAGATCGCGGCCGAGATCCAGACCGAAGTCGATGATCAGGTGATCGATATCCCGCTCGGGCAGTATCTCGTGACGGCTGCGTGGCGCAAATCGCTGTCCGGCGTCCTCGACGGCCCGGCGACGCCGGTGTTCTAGAATGTCGACAAGTCGGAGTGACGGACGCGCGCCGGCTGTGCGCGCGATCATCGCAAGCTGACTAAAACGATTCCATTTTCAAACGCTTCTAAACTGGACGCGCGCTATCGGCCTTGAGGGCGTTCTGCGCGGATTGCATAGTGTCGGCATGATCGTTTCTGAACCGCGTTGATGCCGCATATCTACGACCACATTTTCGAGCAGTTCCGCATCGTCGATCCCGATGACAATGACAGGTCGATCGTGGAAGATTTTGCCAGCCGCACGCAATGGCTGGAGACGCCGGGCTGCCTTTTCCAACGCAACAATATCGTGCTGGGCAGCCGGATTCGCACTGAAGGTGTCATCAAGGCAGGGCTTTTTGTCTCCGTGATACTCAAGGGGGCAGGGAGCGGCCGGGCGCGCAAGGGCGCCACCCGGATCAACTATTCGGATGCTTCAATCGTGGTCATGGCGCTCAGAGAGCCGACGTTGTGGGACGGCGATGCGCCCCGCGGCGCGCACATGCAGGCGGCCGGCGTCGCCTTTCCGATCTCGTCCCTGGAGCGGCTCGGAATGATGGATGAGTTCATCGGACTGTTCGACACCAGGGACCAAAACGTCTTCGTCGCTTCGCTGAAGGCGTCGCCCCGGATCAAGGCCATAGCCATGGAGATGCTTTCCCCGGTGGCCGACGGCCGGAACGCCGAGCTGCTGCTGTCGGCGCAAGCGACCGAGATGTTGGCCCGGGCCATGCTGGCACTGCGCGGCAACGAGGGCGTCAGTCTGGTATCCGACCATAAGCGTTTGCGCCTGCAGGCGGTCAGGGAGCTGATCGAATCCGATCTGCGGCATCCCTGGACGATTGCCGAGCTGGCAAGGCACGCCGGTGTCAGCCGCCGCTCGTTCACCGCGCAATTTCATCGGGTCTATGGCGTCAGCGCATCGGAATATCTTCGAACCAGCCGGCTGAAATCGGCGCGCGAAGCCTTGCTGCATCAGGGATTGTCGGTCACCGAGGCGGCCTATGCCGTCGGCTACGCCAACCCGGCGAATTTTTCCACGGCGTTCCGGCGGCATTTTGGCTACGTGCCGAGCAGCTGCCAGCGCGACGGACTGTCCTGACCTCATCGACATTCCCAAGGGGGAACCGGGCCGCCTGCGTGGCGGCCGGCGCCACCGTGCCGCACCGATGCGTGACCGGCGGAGTATTCCAACGTCGAACTTGGAGAGTGTCGACGCACGATCAAAGGTTTTTTGCGCATACGCAAAGGCATCCAAGAATCAAATCTGGTCTCTCGTGAACGGGGAATAGTGAACGGGGTGAGACTGATGCGTGATTCTGTACAGCCGTCGGCGTGGGGCGCGGCGTCGAAGGCGTTCTTCTGCGTAACCGTATTCGGGTTGAGCATGCAAATCGGGGAGGTTCACGCCCAGTCCGGCCAAACCTTGCCACCCGTCACCGTCGATGCCCCGAAGCCGCAAGCGGCGCGTCCGGCACAGCCTTCCCGCCGCGCGGCGCGGTCGCAGACGGCGACGCGGCGCGTTGCGGTTCCCGCCCAGCAGCAACCGGTGCAACAGGGTGCTCGCGGCGGCGCCGGCGAACGCGCCACCGGACCCGTGGTCGGCTATCTCGCCAATCAAAGCGCCAGCGGCACCAAGACCGACACGCCTATTCTGACCACGCCGCAGTCGATTTCGGTCGTCACCAAGGATCAAATCGCGGCACAAGGCGCCCAGAACATTGTCCAGGCGCTGCGTTACACGCCAGGTGTCTCGCTCGATACGTATGGCGCCACGACCTTCTTCGACGCCATGAAGCTCCGTGGTTTTGACGTGCCACGCTATCTTGATGGTCTGCGGCTGCCGATCGATCAGGGAACGCAGTTCGCCAATCCGAAGATCGAGACATACGGCCTCGAGCGGCTGGAAGTGCTGCGCGGGCCGTCGTCGGGCCTATACGGCCAGACTGATCCCGGTGGTCTGATCAACATGATCAGCAAGCGCCCGACCGCGACGCCGCAGCATGAGATCCTCGGCACCTTCGGTTCGTTCGATCAGTTCCAGGGCGCGTTCGACACCTCGGGGCCGATCGACAAGAACGGCGAATTTCTCTATCGCCTCGTCGGCCTGGGGCGAAGCACCGGCAATCAGCAGGACTTCGTGCACGAGAACAAGGCGTTCATCGCGCCCAGCCTGACCTGGCGGCCGACCAACGACACGTCGTTCACATTCCTCTCGCACTATTCGAACATCCAGAACAAGGGATGGCAGCAATATGTGCCGGGCGACGCGGCGGGGCTGGCGCCCAATCCGTTTGGTCGCATTCCCTATAGCCGCTACATCGGCGAGCCCAGCGCCGACCGTTTCACGCTGGAACAGTTTTCGGTTGGCTACGCCTTCGAGCATCGCTTCGACAACAATCTGCAATTCCGCTCGAATTTTCGCTACTTCGACGTGTCGCAGGATCTGGCCGGCGTCCGTTCCGAAGGCCTGCTTCCCGATTCCAGAACCGTGCTGCGCTCGTTCAACTACTTGAACTCCGCCGCGCAGAACGTGGCGCTGGACAATCACGTCCAGGCCGATTTCGCCACCGGTCCGCTGCTTCACAAGGTGCTCGTCGGGTTCGACTATAACCGCCAGGCCTCGACCTCGGACTACAAGTTCGCGATGATCAACTCGATCGACGTATTCGCGCCGGTCTATGGCGCGCCGATTCCGGCGGCGAATACTCTGCCGTCCTTCATCAAATCCGCGACGACGTTGAACCAGGCCGGCCTGTACCTGCAGGATCAGGTCAAGCTCGACCGCTGGACGTTGACGATGACGGGACGGCAGGACTGGGCGCAGGCGGAAACCGTCAGCACGGGTTTCTTCCCGGCGCCGGGCACCTATCTTCAAAATGACCGGGCCTCGACCGGGCGCGTCGGCCTGAACTATCTGTTCGACATCGGCCTGTCGCCCTACGCCAATTATTCGACCTCGTTCGTGCCGATCTCGGGCACCGACCAGTTCGGCAGCCCGTTCAAGCCGACGACCGGCGAGGGCGCCGAGATCGGCGTCAAGTTCAAGCCGGTCGGCTCCAACCTGATGCTCACGGCCGCGGTATTCGAGGTGACCCAGCAGAATGTGCTGACGAGGGATCCGGGCAATATCAACTTCAGTGTCCAGACCGGCGAAGCCCGCGTGCGCGGCATTGAATTCGAGGTGCGCGGCAACGTGACGAGGGAACTGGAGCTCGTCGGAGGCTACAACATCTACGATCCGCGGGTGACCAAGAGCAACGACGGCTTTGTCGGCAATTATCTCGTCAATACCGCGCTCCGGCAGGCGTCGCTGTGGGCGAAATATACCTGGTACGACGGCCCGCTGGCCGGGCTCGGCATCGGCGGTGGTGCCCGCTATGTCGGTGCAAGCTATGGCGATGCCGCCAACACGCTCTTTATCCCGGACTACACCCTGTACGACGCCGCCATCAGCTACGACTTCCAGTATCTGCGGCGCGACCTGAAGGGATGGAGCGCGCAGGTCAACGCGACCAATCTCACCAACAAATATTATGTCTCATCCTGCCTGACGGCGATGCCCTATTGCGGCCTCGGTGCGGCGCGCACCGTGCTCGGTACGTTGAAATACGCCTGGAACTAGCTGATCATGACGCCAGCGACCAGATCTCTTCGCCGATGGGGCGCCGTCCATAAATGGACGAGCCTCATCTGCACGATTTTCATGCTCATGCTGTGCATCACCGGCCTGCCGCTGATCTTTCATCATGAGATCGACGAGCTCCTGCACAGCGAGGTGAAGCCGGCCGAGGTCGCGCCCGGCACACCGTTCGCCGATCTGGACAAGCTGCTCGCCAACGCGCTGGCGAATGCGCCGAAGAATATGCCGGTGCCGCATTTCCTGATCTGGGACCGCGACGATCCCAACGCGATGTTCGTCAGCGTCGGCGAGTCCCTCACGTCAGACCCCACGAACAACCGTTTCGTGCGGATGGATTCGCATACCGGCGCCTATCTCGATTCGCCCGACGTCACCGGCCGCTTCACCTACATCATGCTGAAGCTGCACACCGACATGTTTGCGGGTTTGCCGGGCAAGCTGTTCCTTGGCCTGATGGGGATCCTGTTCTGTGTCGCGATCATCTCGGGCATCGTGGTCTACGCGCCGTCGATGCGTAAACTGGATTTCGGCACCTACCGCAGCCAGCGCCCGCGCATCGTGCGTTGGCTCGACATCCACAATCTCGCGGGCATTTTGCTCGTGATGTGGACACTCGTGGTCGGCTTCACCGGCGTGATCAACACCTGGGCCGACCTCGTCCTGAAGATGTGGCAATACGGCCAGCTTGCCGAGATGACGTCGCAATACCGCGATCGCGCGCCGCCCGCCAAATTGACCTCGCTGCAAGCGGCCGTGACCGTCGCGACGGACGCGGTGCCGGGCATGACGCCGAGTTTTGTGTCTTTCCCCGGAACGATCCTCAGCAGCAAGAGCCACTATGCCGTCTTTCTGAAGGGCGACACGCCGGTGACCTCGCGCCTGCTCAAGCCGGCGCTGATCGATGCGGAAACCGGCAAGCTGACCGACAGCCGCGACATGCCCTGGTACGTCACGACCCTGTTCATTTCGCAGCCGCTGCATTTTGGCGACTATGGCGGCATGCCGCTGAAGATCCTCTGGGCGCTGCTCGACGTGCTGACGATCATCGTGCTCGGAACCGGAGTCTATCTCTGGCTGCGCCGGCGCAAGGCCGGCGTCAGTGTCGATCGCGCCATCGCGCAGGGTTCCGCCCTCGAAACGCCCGTGCTGTCGCGGTGATCGCTTGAGAAATCATCGCAACCTGCGGCAAATCTTTGCGCTGCCGATTCTGGTCGGCATCCTCTCCACCGTGGGCCTCGTCGCGGCCCTTGTCGGTGACGGGTGGTGGGACGGCCTGTCGTGGACTTCGCTGTCCCTGCCGGTGTTGCTGTATTTTTTCTTCACCATCCGCAGACAGGCGACGTCGCGCGATTAATTGCTGCGACATTTGTGTGACGCGGCATGCAAGAAATGCCGAGAGCAAATGCCAAGAGAAAGTCGTCTCGATGGCAAACTTCCGACACATGATGGCGGCGAAAAGGGGCTCTCCGACATGACGCTGGCGCGGCGGCAAACCCGGTTCCGGTTTTGCCGTCGTGCGCATTTTAGAAGGGGCCTCGATGTCGCACAAATTTCTGCCCTCGCTCCTGCTCGCTTGTGCGCTGTTTGCTTGCCCCGCGGCGCTTGCCCAATCCAATACCGCGCCGACCGCCACCGCCCCGGCAACCAACAACGCCAGCGCGCTGACGCCTGATCAGGCGAAGCGGGCGCTGGAGACGTTGCAGGACGACAAGAAGCGCGCGCAGATGATCGACACGCTGCGGGCGATTGCGGGGGCGTCTTCATCGCCGCAGGCCGCCGAGCCGACGCCCGAAGCGAAGCCGGCCATCCCGCTCACCGCGGATAGTCTTGGCGCGCAATTGCTGCTGACGGTCTCCGAACAGGTCGGCGATATTTCGCGCGAAGTCACCTATCTGGTGCGGTCGGTGACGCATTTTCCGGCGTTCTATTATTGGTTCCTGCGAACCGTCAACGATCCCGCGGCTTACGGCCAGATATTCGACATCGCCTGGAAACTGGCGCTGGTGTTCGGCTGCGCCTTCGCCGCCGAATGGCTGGTGTTCCGCCTGATCAAGCGGCCGGTGGCGCTGTTGGAAGCGCGGCTGCCGCAAACCGCGCGCGCGCCGGCGCAGACGCTGGCAATGGTCGATCCGCCATCCTCCGCGGCTGACGTCACCGTGGAGCCGGCGTTGCACCGGCGGCGTCTCAGCCTGGCGCGGGCCTGGCAGTCGCTGATCCGGTTGCCGTTCGTGCTCGGACGGCTCGCGCTCGAACTGCTGCCGGTATTGGTCTTCGTCGGCGTTTCCACCATGCTACTGAGCACCGAGATCGGCGATCGTCCGACGGTCCGGCTTGCGATCCAGGCGGTCGTCAATGGCTATGCGCTGTCGCGCGCGCTGATCTGTGCTGCGCGGGCGCTGGCCGGGCCGTACGGCCTGTTTCGGGTCCGCGCCGAGACCGCGGCCTATATCGAGATCTGGGTCCGGCGCATCGTCGCGGTCGGCGTGTCCGGCATCGCCTTTGCAAACGTGGCGCTGCTGCTCGGGCTGAGCCGCGGCGGCTATGCCGCGCTGCTGCGCCTCGTGATGCTGGTCGTGCATCTCTTTATCGTCGTCATCATCCTGCAATGCCGCCGCCCGATCGCCGACGCCATTCGCGCGCCGCACGGTCGCACGGGCGCCGCCGCCCAGATACGCAACCGCATTGCCGGTGTGTGGCACTATCCCGCGATCGCGCTCGATCTCGCGCTCTGGACGGTGTGGGCGCTGCACATCCGCAACGGCTATTCGCTGTTGTTGCAGTATTTCGTCGGCGGCATCGCCGTCATCCTGATTGCGCGATTGGCGATCATCGTGGTGCTGAGCCTGATCGACCGCGGCTTCCGCATTCGCCCCGAGATATCGCAGCGCTTTCCGGGTCTGGAGACCCGCGCCAATCGCTATCTGCCGCTGCTGCGCAAGATCGTTGCTTCGGTCATCGGCTTCATGGGCTTCGTCGCATTGCTCGAGGTCTGGGGCATCGACGCCATCGTCTGGTTCTACGGCGGGCAAATCGGCAGCCGGCTGCTGTCGGCGGTGGTGACGATCGGCATCGCCGCGCTCGCGGCCGCCGCGATCTGGGAGGTCGCCAACGCGCTGATGGATCGTCAGGTCAATGCGCTGTCGCGCGAGGGGCATTACGCGCGCGCGGCGCGGCTGCGCACGTTCCAGCCGATGCTGCGGACGGCGCTGCTGTGCCTGATCGTCACGGTGGTCGGTCTGACCACACTCAGCGAAATCGGCGTCAACGTCGCGCCGCTGCTGGCCGGCGCCGGCATCGTCGGCATCGCGATCGGCTTCGGTTCGCAAAAGCTGGTGCAGGACCTCATCACCGGGCTGTTTCTGCTGCTGGAAAATACTGTCCAGGTCGGCGACAACGTCACGGTGTCCGGGCTATCAGGGACGGTCGAGAATGTCTCGATCCGCACCATCAGGCTACGGGCCGGCGACGGTTCGGTGCACATCGTTCCCTTCAGCGCGGTGACGACGCTCACCAATTCGAGCCGCGGCGCCGGCAATGCGTCCGTCAGCGTCAATGTTTCCTACAAGGAAGACACCGACCGCGCCGGACAGATCCTCAAGGACATCGTCGCCGAAATGCGCCGCGAGGACGCCTACCGCCACGCGATCCGCGGCGATCTCGAATTGTGGGGCATCGACAAGGTCGACGGTTCGATGGTGTCGATCGTCGGCCAGATCCGCTGCACCGACAGCGGCCGCTGGCCGGTGCAGCGCGAGTTCAACCGGCGCATGAAGCAGAAATTCCAGGATGCCGGAATCGAAATCGCCTCCACGGGACAAACCATCCTGATGCAGATCCCGCAGCCTTCCGAGGCGGCGCCGGAGCAGATGCCGCGGCGCGCGGCGGGCTGATCGCGACGATCAATTTCAGGCCGTTCTAATACGCCTCGCGCTGCCGCCGGGCGTTCGGTCCCGCAGTCGCTCTTGCAGGACCATAATAGGGATTGGTGATGCATTGGGCCGCGCGCCCCGATGCCGTCGCGGCACACTGCGCCAGCGAGGTAAAACGGCATATGATGGCGCTGCCGTGGTGGCTGTAGGTCTGGATGCAGATCGGGTAGGCCGGATCATAGGTCTGCGCCCGAACGGGCGCTGCCGTCAAAAGTGCCGCGACTGCCGTGACGGTCAAAGCCGGAATGCGCATGGGAGAGGTTCCTTCCTGCACGCATCGGCACCTCGAGCATGTGTGCGAGGGCCTGTGTCCTGATAAGGGAAACCCCGACCTCAGATATTCATTCCTCGTCACCCAGAAACCGCGCCAGCGTCTCGTTGCTGTAATTCTCGCCCGCAGACATCGCGCAGATGCGTGAGAGCTGCACGTAAGGCAGTCCGGTTTCCTCGGCCCATTCGTTGAACTGCGCCTGTACCTTGGCAAGATCGCGCTTCGACGTCACCGTCTCCGCGATATCGAGGCCGGCGTCGCGCAGGCAGGCCACCATGTCCTTTGAGGTGACGAAACCGTCCCACCCAAGAAAGCGCAGCATCATCTGGCCGGTGTTGCCGCCGAGCCGGCTACCGCGCTTGGCCAGCAGGTCGAGTAGTCCGATCTGGTCGGAGGAGGGCCAGTTCGCGAGGAATTTGCCGAAGCTGCCGTGTTCTTTGGCGATCTCGCGCACGAAACTCGCATTTGATCGCACCGACATGATCTTGGCGCCGTTGCGCACGATGCGGGTGTCCTTCATCAGCGCGTCCCAGAACTCATCCGCCTGCAGCGTCAGCGGCCCGGGCTTGAAGCCAAGGAAAGCTTTCTCGAATCCCGGCCATTTGTTCTCGATCACGCTCCAGGCAAAGCCGGCCGAAAACACCCGCTTGGTCATCTCGGCGAGAATGCTATCGTCGCCAAGTTTGGCAAGCGCCTTCGCCTCGGGCTTCGGCGGCAGCAGCTTCTGCAGCGCCTTCGGCCCGCCCTTGCGCTTCTCGGCGCGCGCGCGGATGGTCTTGAATGGAATGGTCATGCGAAATTCCTGCGGGCTGTCTGGTTCAACTGCCGTTCCCTGCTTATAGCGCGAAACAGCGACCTGTCCGCCGTGCTACCCTTTCGTCATTCCCCGATGTGCAATTGCACATCAGAGCTCGATGCTACGCATCGCCCCGAAATGACAGCCAAATTTGGAATGCCGTCCTCTCCTCGTCATTGCGAGCGCAGCGAAGCAATCCATGGCGCGCCCAGCCGAGGAATGGATTGCTTCGCTGCGCTCGCAATGACGGTGGGCTGCGACAAAACAACCCGACGGGCAAATCAGTTCGGATTTACGGAAGTCGTGTCAAGCCCTGGAATAAAAAAGATTTCTGTTTACCAGAATGCAAATCAGGTGCATATCTTTGCCCATCCCGTCCTACTCAGAAGGGCGTCGGCCGTCGTCACGGACGTTGGACGGGTTGCGGTGGACGCTGATGTCGCGAAGACGTAACGCGACAAAAGCGTACGGCAAAACCGTGTGGTCCTGGCACCCGTTGCAGGTGTCAAGCTGTCGGGTAGGCGAGAGCTGAACGACAGCGACGGAGTCAACCAAGAACTCGTCTCCGGGGAGAGCACGGCATAAGCCGTAAAGCCACTGCGCAGGGAAGGCCGGGTGTTCTCCGCTGCCCTGTATGCTCGCGTGCAGCCTACTTAGTGCAAACCGCACGCGAGACCGCGGGTGCAGCGCGCACCCGGTCTTCCCTGCGCCCTCTTAATGAGAGGGCGGGAAGTTTTCAGCAAAGCTCGGGCGCTGTGCGTCGCGAGATCGCGAAACTGCGTTTGGATGACGGTGCAGTTACAAACACCGCCGTCGTCCCGGCCTTGAGCCGGGACCCATAACCACAGGGAGCAGTTTTGCGAAAGGTGTTTGATACCGCGGCCTCTTCGAGAGATCACGCGGTATGGGTCCCGGCCTGCGCCGGGATGACGGGATATCGTTGCAATATCAACACCATAGCCCGCCGTTAACGACGCAATGCAGCCCCCACCAACATTCCATGGCGCTTTGGCTGCGAATGGCCTAAAGGGTGCCTATCTCATTCAAATCGTTCGGGTCATCGGACCCGCGCATCCTCCAGCCGGCAGCCTCGATCGTATGGTTCGAGGCTTTATTCGGCTTTCCGGCGCAGCTGCGCCTATTAAGGTTCTGATCCCGTGACATCCCTGACCACAAGTCCGCCGCTCGCCCGAGCCCTGGCCGAGCGCAATTTCGATTCCCTGACGCCGGTGCAGACCGCCGTGCTGGCAAATGACGCCGCTGGCCGCGACCTGCTGGTGTCGGCGCAGACCGGCTCCGGCAAGACCGTCGCCTATGGCCTCGCGATATCAGCCGAACTGCTCGGCGATGCCGAGCGGTTCGAGCGGGCTGGCGCACCGCTTGCCCTGATCGTCGCACCGACGCGTGAACTTGCCTTACAGGTCCATCGCGAACTCGCCTGGCTCTATCAATATGCCGATGCGCGCGTGGTTTCCTGCGTCGGCGGCATGGATCCGCGCCGTGAACAGCGTGAGCTCGCGGCCGGCGCCCACATCGTGGTCGGCACCCCGGGGCGGCTGTGCGATCATTTGAGGCGCAACCGGCTCGACATTTCCGAATTGAAGGCTGTCGTGCTCGACGAGGCCGACGAAATGCTCGATCTCGGATTTCGCGAGGATATGGAGTTCATCCTCGAGACCACGCCGGAGACCCGCCGCACCCTGCTGTTCTCGGCAACCCTGCCGCGCGTCATCATCGCCCTGGCCAAGGAATATCAGCAGGAAGCTTTCCGTATCGAGGTTGGTGGCGACGAAGGCGGCCACGCCGACATCGATTACCGCGCCATCCGGATTGCGCCCGGCGATGTCGACCATGCGGTGGTCAATACCTTGCGCTTCTTCGAATCGCCGAGCGCGCTGGTGTTCTGCAATACGCGCGAAGCGGTGCGGCATCTGCAGGCAACATTGTCGGAACGCGGCTTCTCGGTCGTGGCGCTATCAGGCGAATTGACCCAGAACGAGCGCACCCACGCGCTGCAGGCATTGCGCGACGGACGCGCCCGCGTTTGCGTCGCGACCGACGTCGCCGCCCGCGGCATCGATCTGCCGAACCTCGATCTTGTCATCCACGCCGATATTCCGAACGATCCCGAAGTCATGCAGCATCGCTCCGGCCGCACCGGCCGCGCGGGGCGCAAGGGTGTCAGCGTCCTGCTGGTGCCGCCGGCGCGCAAGCGGCGCGCGGAAGTGCTGCTGAACCTGGCCGGCATCGATGCGATCTGGGGCACGGCGCCGCAGGCCGATGAAATCCGCAAGCTCGATCAGGAGCGCATGCTGAAGGATGCGCTGTTCGCCGAAGAGACCACATCAGAAGATCTGATGCTGGCGCAGGCGCTGCTCGCCGAGCGCTCGGCCGAGGATATCGCCGCGGCACTGGCGCGGCTCTATCGCTCACGGCTGCCCTCGCCCGAAGACATCATCGATCCCGGCGAACATCGCGCCCGGGGCCGCGAGGATCGCGGCCGCGAAAGAGATCGGGATAGTCGTGCGCCGCGCGGTGACGATCGCAACGCCAGCCCACGATCGAAGTCGAAAAAGCCGTCGGCGCGCCACGTCATGGGCGAGAACAGTGTCTGGTTCCGCGCCTCGATCGGCAGCCGCAAGAATGCCGAGGCGCGCTGGCTGTTGCCGATGATCTGCCGCCGCGGCGGCATCGACAAGACCGACATCGGCGCCATCCGCGTCATGGACACGACGACCGAGTTCGAGATTTCCGCGCGTGCCGCCGACAAATTTGTCGGCAACCTCCGCCGTCCCGACAAGGAAGACAATATTCGCATCGAGCCGCTGCCCGAGGGCCCGCAGGGCGAGAAGCGTCCGCCTGCGCGCGAGCGTGAGGAGAGGGCACCGAGGCCGCATGGCAAGCCGTGGCAGGACAAGCCGCGGGAAGCAAAGCCTTGGGACAAGCCTCGCGACGAAAAACCCCGTGATGAAAAGCCCTGGAGCAACAAGCCGCCCGGGGGCAAATCCCGCGACAGCAAGCCGTATGAAGAGAAGCCTCGCAGCGAGAAGGCTGCTGGATTCGACAAGGAAAGACGTTACGATAAAAAGCGGCCGTTCCGGGAGAAGCCCGCTTACGCCGCCAAGCCGAAACATGACGGCGCTGCGAAGCCCGCGTTCGGGAAGAAGAAAAAGAAGAAATTCCGCGACTGAGGAGGCGCCGGCAACCGGCCGGCGTGCTTCACCCGACGCTCATATCCTCGTGAACAGCGGAAAGCGGAAGCTCCTTCGATTGAATTGATGACGGTCGTCATATAAAAAATGGCTTGATGGACATCGAACGCAGGAGAGATGGATGGGAACGGCAATTGTCATCGGTGTCGGGCCTGATCAGGGCCTCGGCGCACAACTCTGCAAGCGCTTTGCCACCGAGGGCTTCAACGTTCTGGTTGCCGGCCGCACCAAGGCGGCGCTCGACGCCGTCGTTTCCGACATCGTCGCAGCCGGCGGGCGCGCTACGGCGGTCGTAGCCGACGCCACCAGTGAGGCCGATACCATCGCGCTGTTCGACAAGGCCGGTTCCGATCTCGAACTCGCGATCTACAACGCCGGCAATAACACGGCCGGCAAGATCATCGACATGACCGCCGATTACTTCGAGCAGAGCTGGCGCGTCGTGTGCTTCGGCGGCTTCCTGTTCGGCCGCGAGGCGGTCCGCCGCATGGTGCCGAAGGGCGCGGGCA
This sequence comes from Bradyrhizobium sp. AUGA SZCCT0177, assembly GCF_018130125.1. Taxonomy (NCBI): domain Bacteria; kingdom Pseudomonadati; phylum Pseudomonadota; class Alphaproteobacteria; order Hyphomicrobiales; family Nitrobacteraceae; genus Bradyrhizobium; species Bradyrhizobium sp. AUGA SZCCT0177. The sequence goes on from NZ_JAFCMA010000024.1 coordinate 75,921, forward strand.
CATTGCTGTTCACCGGCGCGAGCGCCTCGTTGCGGGGCCGCTCGGGCTACGGCGCCTTCAATTCGTCGAAGGCGGGCTTGCGCACCCTGGCGCAGGCGATGGCCAAGGAATATGCCGGCGACGGCATTCATGTCGGACATGTCGTGGTTGATGGCGCGATCGGCGGCGAAAAGATCAAGACGCGTTTCCCGGAGGCCGCCGGCCGCGAGGAGCGCCTGATCAGCATCGAGGGCATCGTTGACGGCTTTGTGTTCCTGCACAAACAGCCGCCGCGCGCATGGTCGTTCGAGCTCGATGTCCGGACCATGCACGAGAAATGGTGATCGGCTTTCCCAACCGGCAATGATTGTGGCATGAGTCATTCCAGCGAATTGCCCTTCAGGAAACGACGATGCCCGCCTTTCCGACCTCGACCACCGTCCTTGACTCCATCCTGTTCCGCGACGCCTTCGGCACGCCGGCGATGCGCGAGGTGTTCTCGGATTTCAGCCTGATCTCGCGCTACGCCGAAGTCGAGATCGCGCTGGCCAAGGCCGAGGCGCGCTGCGGCGTGATCCCGGCGCAAGCCGCCGAGGAAATCGCAAAACGGACGGACGTCTCGGCGCTCGATTTCGACCTGCTGCGCAGCGAGACCGACATCGTCGGTTATCCGATCCTGCCGCTGGTGCACCAGATGGTGAAACAATGCGGCGACGCCGGCCGCTACGTGCATTGGGGCGCGACGACGCAGGACATCATGGACACCGCCGTGGTCCTGCAGGTCCGCACCGGGCTCGAAATCATCGAGGCTGATATCGCCGCCCTCCGCGGCATCCTCGCCGATCTCTCCAAGCGCTATCGCGATACGCCGATGGCGGGGCGCACCCATCTGCAGCAGGCGCTGCCGGTGACGTTCGGCTACAAGACCGCGATTTATCTCGCGATGTTCGATCGCCACGCCGAGCGCCTCGCGCAATTGAAGCCGCGCGTCCTTGTCGGCCAGTTCGCAGGCGCCGCCGGCACGCTGGCCTCGCTCGGCGACAAGGGGTTCGAGGTTCAAAAGGCGCTGTGCGAGGAACTCGGGCTCGGTGTGCCCGTCTCGACCTGGCATGTCGCACGCGACGGCCTTGCGGAAGTGATCAATTTCTTCGGCCTCGTCACCGGCTCGCTCGGCAAGATCGCGCTCGACATCATGATCATGGCCTCGACCGAATTTGCCGAACTCTACGAGCCGTTCGTGAAGGGCCGCGGCGCGTCCTCGACCATGCCGCAAAAACGCAACCCGATTTCATCCGAACTGATGCTGGCGGCGTGCAAGGGCGTGCGCCAGCATGCCGGTCTGATGCTGGACGCGATGGTGCAGGACTTTGAGCGCGCCACCGGGCCATGGCATGCCGAATGGATGGCGATCCCGGAAAGTTTTGTCCTCACCGCGGGCGCGCTGCATCAGGCCAAATTCGCGTTGGGCGGCCTGATCGTGGACGAGAAGAAGATGGCGGAAAATCTCGATATCAGCCGCGGGTTGATCGTCGCCGAAGCTGTGATGATGGGCCTGGCGCCCGACATCGGCCGGCAGGAGGCGCACGACGTCGTCTATGACGCCTGCCGCGTCGCCAATGAAAAAGGCACGACGCTGGCGGATGCGCTGTCCGCGGACCCGCGGGTCTCCTCGCGCATCGACCGCGCGACCATCGACCGCCTGACCTCGCCGAAGAATTACCTCGGTCTCGCGCCCGAGATGGTCGACCGCGTATTGGCGTCGTCGAAGCGTTGAAGGAACCGGCCGGTTCGCCTATCTCTGTAGCAACGATTGATTTGAGGGCCCGTCATGACCGCACACGAACGTAATTTTTCGACGCCGATCGATCCCGTGAAACTCGACCGCCTTGCCGAGGTCGCCGTGAAGGTCGGCCTGCAGTTGCGGCCGGGCCAGGACCTGCTTTTGACCGCGCCGTCGGTGGCGCTGCCGCTGGTTCGAAAAATCGCCGAGCATGCCTACAAGGCCGGTGCGGGCCTGGTGACGCCGTTCCTGTCCGACGAAGAGATCACGCTGTCGCGCTATCGCTACGGCCACAATGACGGGTTCGATCGCGCCGCCGGCTGGCTCTACGAGGGCATGGCGAAGGCGTTCGGCAATAACACCGCTCGGCTGGCGATCGTCGGCGACAATCCGATGCTGCTGTCGGGTGAGGATCCGACCAAGGTGGCGCGCGCCAGCAAGGCCAATTCGATGGCCTATCAGCCGGCGTTGGAAAAGATCGTCAATTTCGAAACCAACTGGAACATCATCGCCTATCCGAGCCCGGCATGGGCGAAGCAGGTATTTCCCGACGTTGCAGAAGATGTCGCGGTAGCAAAACTGGCGGACGCGATCTTCGCGGCCTCGCGCGTCGATCAGGACGGCGTGGTTGCGGCGTGGGAAAAACACAACGCGGTGCTGCGCGAGCGCACGCAATGGCTGAACGGTCAGCGCTTCCACGCGCTGAAATATTCGGGACCGGGCACTGATCTTACGATCGGTCTCGCCGACGGCCACGAATGGGAAGGCGGCGCCTCGATGGCCAAGAACGGCATCACCTGCAATGCCAATATCCCGACCGAAGAAGTCTTCACTACGCCGCATTGCCGGCGCGTGAGCGGGCATGTCGTCAGTTCCAAGCCGCTGTCCTATCAGGGCACCCTGATCGACAACATCGCGGTGCGGTTCGAGGAAGGCCGCATCGTCGAGGCCAAGGCTTCGCGCGGCGAGGAAGTACTGAAGAAAGTCCTCGACACCGATGAGGGCGCCGCGCGCCTCGGCGAAGTGGCGCTGGTGCCGCATTCCTCGCCGATCTCGAAAAGCGGATTGCTGTTCTTCAACACGCTGTTCGACGAGAACGCCGCCTCGCACATCGCGCTCGGCCAATGCTACTCGAAATGCTTCATCGACGGCGGCAAGCTGACGCCGCAGCAGATCGCAGCACAGGGCGGCAACAAGAGCCTGATCCATATCGACTGGATGATCGGCTCGGCCGAGACCGACATCGACGGCATTCATGCCGACGGAAGCAGTGTCCCGGTATTCCGTAAGGGAGAATGGGCGTGAGCGGGAGCTCACGCCGGCCGTCAGCTAGGCGAGCTTCAATTTGTAAAAGTCCGTCGCCGTCTTCGAGAACATCGCCGTCTTCTCGGCCTCGCTGTATTGCGCGGCGAGCCGCTTGAAGGCGTTGAAGATCACCTGGTAGCTGCACTGGCCCTTGTCAGGCGGAAAATTGCTCTCGAACATGCAGCGGCTGGGTCCAAAGGACTCGATGCACGTCTCTATATAAGGGCGCCACGCAGCGGCGGCCTGTTCCGAGGTCGGCGGCTTCGGCCGCAGATGGAAGTCATAGCCGAGCAGGCTCATCGCGAGCCCGCCGAGCTTGACCACGACATTGGGACATTTGGCGATCTCCTGGATCGAGGTCTTCCACACCGGAAAGATCTCCTCGCGCCGGCCCGCATAGCTGCCGATTCCGATCGGGCCGCCGCAATGGTCGAGCACGATCCTGGTGTCCGGGAAGGCGCGGGCAAGATCGGTGAGTTCGCCGATCTGCGGATGAAACAGCCAGCCTTCGAAACTGAGGTCGAGCGGCGCGAGACAGGCGAACCCCTTGCGGAAGGTTGCGTCGAGCAGCAGGCCCTGCGGCCGCGTCGCATACATCCCGGCGACATTGGGATCGGCATCCCACGCCGCGGAATGCCTGATGCCGCGGAAGCGGCCGTTGCCGGCGACGATCTCCGCCTCCAGCACCGGCCTAGCGTCCTCGCCGAGCAGCAGATTGACGTGGCTGACGATGCCGGCGCAGATTGCAGCCTTGCCGTAGCCGCCGCTTGCGGCCATCGCGGCGACGCCGTTAGCGAATTCTACCTCGCCGACCGGGCGGAACGCCTCGGGCCCGTGCGCGCGGTACATCGAGCGGCAATCGACATAGACGGTCGCGATGATGTTGTGGCCGGATGCGATATCGGACGCCATCTCCTCGATCATGTAGCGCAGCCCGCCACGGTCCCACAAATGATGGTGCGGGTCGACGATCGGGCGGTCGGGGTCGATGATGTCCTCGGTGTGCTGCGCCAGCCAGTCTTCGCGCGGATCGGCATAGAGCCCGCTCTTCGATGCGGGTGCAGTGCTGACGGCCATCGATGGTCACTCCCTGATTATTGTTATCGTTGTCGTGGCGGCTCAGACCCCGTCGAGAATGATCACGGTCGGCGTGGTGGGCAGCGTTTCGCGCGATATCTTCAGGGTTCGCTCGGTGCGCTGGTCGATCTCGAACTGCTTGCCGATCAGCCGCATGAATTCGTCGAGCGGGGTGGCGAAGCGGTGCATCGGCAGCACGACGGAGGCGCGCAGGCGCTTGGTGATTTCGGAGACGCCATCGAGCGACATCGTAAAGGTGCCGTCGATCGGGACCATCACGATGTCGAGCCGGCCGATCGCGGCGAAATGGCTGTCGTCGAGCTTGTGATGCAGGTGCCCGAGATGGCCGATGCAAAGCCCGGCGACCTCGAAGATGAAGATCGAGTTGCCGTCCCTGATCATCTCGCCGCCGGCGCCATCGCCGTAGTAGCGGCGGATGTCGGTGGTCACGTTGCGGATATAGACGTCCTCGACGCGCAGGCCGACCAGCGCAGGCTGCCCCTTGTCGCCCCAGCCGTGCAGCACATGCTTGATCTTGGGATCGGGAAACAGCGTGAAATGCGTCGAGTGCGCGCGGTTCATGGTGACGACGTCGGGCAGCCGCCCGGTCTGGTAGTAGCCGTTGAAATCGGTCCCGATCCGCACGCCGGCGGGCGTGTCGATGTAATAGGTGGAATGCCCGACATAAGTGATCGCGACCTCCTCCACCTTGGCCGCGGTGCGGCGGAGGCTAACCGGCACAGCCCGCGGCGGGGCATTGGCCATCGCCAGGCATTCGCTGCGCAGCGGCGATTGCGCGGTCGCCGGAATGATCAGCGAACCGAGGAAGGCAGTGGCAAGCACAAGCGATCGCAGCATGGCATGACCCGTATGCGGCGACGGCCGCTGGCATTACTGTATCGCCGAATTCAGCGCCCGTCATGATGTCAATCGCGCACAGCTCCTGTGCCGCATTTGCTTCACCGGCGTTAGGCGATACCGTGTGGCAGGATGCCACAACGGAGTAACGCCTTGACCGAGCAAGCTTCCACGCCAGCCCAAAATGCCGCGCGCGCACCATCGTCGAAACGGCTGGAACCGCTGCGCAGCATCGATGCCGGCGTGCTCAAGATCGCCTATTACGAGGCGGGGCCGGCGGACGGACCGGTCGTGATGTTGATGCACGGCTTTCCCTACGACATACACTCCTATGTGGACGTGGCCCCGCAGCTTGCCGCCGAGGGGTGCCGCGTCATCGTTCCCTATCTGCGCGGCTACGGACCGACCCGGTTTCGCGACAAGGCGACACCGCGGTCGGGCGAGCAGGCGGCATTGGGCGCGGATTTGATGGCGCTGATGGATGCGCTCGGTATCAAGCGCGCGGTGTTCGCCGGCTATGACTGGGGTGGCCGGGCCGCCTGTATCGGCGCGGCATTGTGGCCGGAGCGCTGCATCGGCCTGGTGTCGGTCAACGGCTACAACATCCAGGATATCGCCAAGGCGATGGTGCCGGCGCGGCCGGACCGCGAAGTGGCGCTCTGGTATCAGTATTATTTCCAGCTCGAGCGCGGACGCGCCGGCCTTGCCACCGACCGGCGCGGCATCGCCAAACTATTATGGCAGCAATGGTCGCCGAACTGGCATTTCGACGACGCCTGCTTCGAGCGGACGGCGGTCGCGCTCGACAATCCTGACTATGTCGAGGTGGTGATCCACAGCTACCGCCATCGCTACGGCCTTGCCGAGGGTGATCCGCAATATGCCGATCTGGAGCGCCGGCTGGCGGCGCAGCCCGTCATTACCGTGCCGACCATTACGCTCGACGGCGACGGGGATGGCGTGAGCCCGGCCACCGACGGCAGCAAGAGCGCGCCGAAATTCGCCGGCCGCCGGGTTCATCGGGTGGTGCTGCGCGCCGGACATAACCTGCCGCAGGAGGAGCCCGAGGCGTTTGCAGCGGCGGTGCTGGAATTGATCAAGGCGTAGGCCAGAGCAGCGACGTGATCGAACGAGCGAAGCTGGACCAGTGGCTGGCTACGCCGTCGCCAACCGATTGGGATGCTGACGCAGATAGACGTAAGCCGCCGGTCCCGGCGTCGATCAGACTCTCCCCTTCCCTGGACCCGAGGGAGCGCCGAGTTGCGGCGGTGGCCCGAGGTCCTCGTCGAGTGAGCTCTTCAGCAGTTTGAGCTCAATGTCCAGATTGCCGAGGTCGGCACTCTGCAAATTCCTCGCGTAATGGGTGAACGCGGCATCGAGCCGGTCGATCAGTTCAGCCGTTGCGGTGATCCGCGCCATGTCGCGCATGCCGCCCTTTTCAAGCAGCGCATAGGCCTCGGCGAGTTCGGCCGCCCGCGGCAAATAATAGGTGAGGAAGCGCCGTACCAGATCGATGCGCAACGGGTCATCCTCGACGCCCGCGAATATCTCGCGGGAAACCCGCGCCAGATGGCGGACGCGGTCGGCGACCTTGGGCGTGCCGATCGAACTCACGGCAACCTCCAGCCGCACCGCAAGCGGCTCGGCATCGGTCAGCAGCTCCCGCGCGAATTCGATTCTGCCCCGCGCGGCCCCACGGGCATCCAGCCTCTCGAACGGTTTGCGCGGCGAAAATGCAGTCACCAGCCCGCCGCCCGCCGCCAGGCTGACAATGCAGGCGATCCAGAACGGCATGCCGGTGCCGATCGCCAGCACCGGCAGCAGGACGGCTGCCGTGGCGCCGCCCGCGATCCAGTTCATGGCTGAAAAGCCTGATAGCATTCCGTTATAGCCTCGCACCGCGCGAAATGCCGAGCGCCAGCGCGAACAGCAGGCCGGCAAGGCAACGTCGCATCGTGGACTTCATGTCGTCGACTTGGACATCGCTGACTTCAACTCGTCGGTCAATTGCGCCATTCGCTGCTCGATCTCGGCGCGTTTCTTGCGGCCTTCCGCCTGGACGTTGAGGACGCCCGAAATGGTGTCGACCAGATCGCTATTGGTTTTCTCCAGCGTCGCGATATCGATGATGCCGCGCTGTGATTGCTTTTCGATCTCGATCGCCTGGGTCTTCATCATCTCCGAGGCCTGTTTCATCATCTCGTTGGTGGCGTCGGTGACGGTCTTCTGCAAATCGAGCGCGGACTTCTGACGGGTGAGGCCGAGCAGAAGGATCATCTTCTGCTTCCAGACCGGGATCGCGAGTTCGGTCGTCGCCTGCAGGTTCTCGATCAGGGTCTCGTCGCCGGACTGCACGATACGGATCTGCGGCAGCTGTTGAATGCCGATCTGGCGCGCCTGCTGCAGATAGAAGACGCGCTTCTCGAGCCGGTCGAGTGCCTGCGCGGCATCCTGATAGGTTTGCGCCGCCAGCAAGGCGTCGCTGCCTTCGCCGGCTGCCTTCACGGCCTGTTCCAGTTCGACCAGCCGGCCACGGCGAAAGTCCTCGGCAAAGGTCTTGCCGGCAGCGATATGCGAATCGAGGTCGCCGAGCGATGCCTTGGTTTGTTCGTGCAGTTCGTCCAGCACGGCGATGTCGCGTCGCAAGGTTTCCTTGTTGCGGTCGAGTTCGACGCAGACGCGGTCGATCTGGGAGGCGACGTCGCCGAATTGTTCGGAGAACCGCCGCAAGCGCGATTCCATCGAGGAGAACAGGCGCGTGAAAAAGCCGCTGTCCTTGAGCGTCGCCGGATCGAGCCCACGCGCCTTGCCCAGGATGTCCGACAACAATTTGCCTGTTGTCCCGAGCTCCCGGTTCTGGGTTTGGGCGAGGATGCGGTCCGCGAACTCAACGACCGATCGCTGCGCGCGATCGCCGAAGGTAACGATGCGCGACCGATCGGAGATGTCGATCTCCGACTTGATCCGCGCAACCGCGGACGCGTCCACCATGACCGCCGGGACATTGATGGTTTCGCGCATCGCGCTTCCTCTCCTGTGTGCTCATTCCCGCCACATGGTGCCGCGGTAGTGCTTCGGCAAGATAGCCCAGCCAGCCAAACGAATCGATGACGGCGGCGTGGCCTTCCAGCCAGTCAGGCTTGCCGGAAATCCGCCCTCAACTTCAATAGGATATAGCTTTGTCGGGGTTCGGTCTGCCGAGGTTCACGGCTGAATACCGGGCGCTTCCGCATCAATCCCTTCGCGGGCTGATCTTCCACGTCCCGGCCAGCATCAGCGCGGTCATGGCGCCGCTGATGACGGCGGCAATCGGGATTGTGACGGCGAGGATCGCGGTCGCCGCCCATCCGATCGAGCAGAACGCTTCAGCAAACGTTGCGATGCGTGACGAGGTCTGGCGGCGGCGAAACTGGCTGCGTTTGGCCTGGACGCGAAACCACAGCTGGATCGCGGCCGCCGACACGGTGGCGATGACGACGAAGACGGCAGTGACCGCTGCCTGTAGGGGTGACGCCAAGGCCAGTGCAGCCACCAAGGGAGCGAAGATGACGCCGATCGCGATCATCACCACCTCGACCTTGGCCCGGATCACGCTGCCGGGCGGCATCGGGGCGGTCGCGACCAGGTCTGCGGCGTCCTCGCCTGAAATCGTCAGCCAGGCGAGACCGCCGGCGAGTTGTCCGGCCGCCATCACGATCACGGGCGTGATCAGGACGGTCGCGGCCGAGCTATCGGAGAAGCTGCGCCACAGCATCAGCGCCGGCGGCACCAGATAAAGCAATTGCATCAGGCTCTGCGACACCAGCCAGGGATCGCGCCGCAGCAGCATGAACTCCTTCCAGCGCAGCGCGGCTTGCCGCGAACCGCGGCGAAACGAGGTCGCGCGCGACCCGCGACGGATCGTCGTTGCCGTTGCCGAAGCGCTGACGACGGTGCCGGCAAATTTCGGCGAGAAGACCGCCATCACGCCGCCGAGCAGCACGAGGCTGCCGGCCAGCAGAAGCGAGAGCATTTCGCCGTCCCCGATCGCGGCGCGCGCCGGCCACCACAGCGGACTGTCGAAATCGGGGGCGTAGGCCGCCGCGGCGTCCGACGTCAGCACCGTGAACCGCGACAGCGTGCCGTAGGAGAGGATCGCGGCGACCTGGAGCGCGATGACAAAACCCGCGCCGATGACGGCAGCGAGAATTTGCGCAGCGAGCCGCGTCCGGCTCGGACCGATCAAGCGAAACAATAATACCGTGATTGCGATCGCAACCGCCGCGGCCGATAAGCCAATGGCGATGACGACGCCAAACGCGGAAAACCACCTGATGCCGCCGCCGATCATGAGAACGTCGACGAAGGGGCTCGACAACAGCAGCGCCATGGCCGTGACCGAGAGCGCGATTGCCGCGATCCGCACCGAGAAGATGTTGGTCAGCCTGACCGGCGACGACATGATCAGATCGAGGTCGGCGCGCGCATAGAACACGCGTGTCACCGATTCGATCGCCTGCGACAGCATCAGGGCCCAGGCCAGGAAGATCGTTGCTGACATGACGATCAGCGTCGGCTTGTCGAGCGGGGCTTGCAGATCGGCAAAGCGGCCGATCACCGCATAGGCCGGCAGATGCAGGAAGGCGGCGAGCACGAGCAGCCCGATCACGGCGCGTGTTCGTTTTCGCCGCGCGCCCGTCATCATGGCGAGCCATTCGCGCCACGCCAGCCGGATTTCGTGCCGGGCAAACCAGGTGAGATCAGCGGCCGAGCTCATGCGGCCGCGTCGGTGTCGACGAGTGCAATGAACATGTCTTCGAGGCTGGTGTCGTTGCGGCCGTTCTGCTGGCGCAATTCGGTGAGCGTGCCTTCGGCCACCAGCCGGCCCGCGGCGATGACGCCGATGCGGTCGGCCATCCGTTCGGCGACTTCCAGAATATGCGTCGTCATGATCACGGTGCAGCCGGCGCGGACGCGTGCCTGCAGCAGTCCCTTGACGTGACGCGCGGACAGCGCGTCGAGGCCGGTGAGAGGTTCATCGAGGATGATCAGGCGGGGGTCATGGACCAGTGCACCGGCCAGCGCCACCTTCTGGCGCATGCCTTTCGAAAATCCTTCGCAGCGTTCGTGCAGATGCGGCTGGAGCCCGAGCGACACCAGCAGATCCTGCGCGGAGGATTCGGCAATCGAAGCATCGACGCCCCAGAGACCGGCAACGAATTCGAGATATTCCAGTGGCGTCAGCTTGTCATAAATCATCGGCTCGTCCGACACCCACGCCATGATCTGCTTGGCGGCGACGGGATCGGCGAGCGCATCGATGCCCAATATTGAGACAGCGCCGGCGTCGGGTCGCAGCAGGCCGGCCACCATGCGCAACGTCGTGGTCTTGCCGGCACCGTTGGGGCCGAGCAGGGCGTAGAATTCGCCGCGGTGGACGGTGAGATCGAGCGCATCGACCGCTGGGCGGTCAAAACGCTTCGTTAACCCTCGCACCTGCAGCGCTGATACATCGGGGTTCATGAGGTCGGGACGGTCCGGGTTTCATGTGTCGCCGCGAACCATGGACCCAAGAACTTTCGGTGCGGTGAATCGAAGACCCCAAATCGCGCCGATATGAACGCTTCCAAGGCTACTTTGAAGGCCACTTCGAAGCCAACTTCCGCCCTGCGGCATTTCTGCGCAATTGTTAACGCGGGCCGCAACCAGCGCTCTGTTGACAGTCGTCGGCGCTTTGGTCTCAATGGGGACGGACATATGTGACTTTCAGCGCTTCGACACAAGAGCGCGAAGGCAGGATGCGTTAAGGCGATCCGTAGAATCGCGGGGCATCCGGGGGAGGGGAATCGATGCTGGACTTCGTTCAGCAACTGGTGAGTGGCATCGCACTTGGCTGCGTTTACGGCTTGATCGCGCTCGGCTTCGTGCTGGTGTACAAGGCCACCGAGGTCGTCAATTTCGCCCAGGGCGATTTGATGATGCTGGGCGGTTTCTTCGCCTTCACTTTCATCGGTATGCTCGGCCTCAATTACTGGCTCGGATTCGCCGGCGCTGTGATCTGCATGGCGCTGTTTGGCATGCTGGCCGAACGCGTGGTGGTGCGTCCGATCCTCGGCTATCCCCAGTTTTCCATCATCATGGCGACGATCGGGCTCGGATATTTCCTGCGCTCCATCGCCGGCATGATCTGGGGCACCGACGATCTCAAGATCGAGACGCCGTTCAGCCAGGGTGTGTTGCGGATCGGCTCGCTGGTGCTGGCCCATGACAAGCTCTCGGTGATCGCCGCGACCGTCATCCTTTGCGGGCTGCTCTATCTGTTCTTCAACCGCACCACGCTCGGCACCGCGATGCGCGCCAGTTCCGAGAACATGCTGGCTGCCTACTACATGGGCATTCCGGTCAAGCGGGTGGTGTCGATCGTCTGGGCGATCAGCGCCGCGGTCGCAACCGCCGCCGGCGTGTTGCTGGCGCCGATCACCTTCATTCATTCCAACGTCGGGCTGGTGCTGGGATTGAAGGCGTTTCCCGCCGCGGTGCTTGGCGGCTTCGGATCGATTCCAGGTGCGGTGGTCGGCGGCATCCTGATCGGCGTGATTGAGAGCATGGCCGGCTTCTATCTGCCGCAAGGCTGGAAAGACGTCGCGCCTTACCTCGTTCTCCTCGTGGTGTTGCTGCTCAAGCCCGAAGGCCTGTTCGGCGTGCACACGCGCAAGAAGGTTTAGGGGCCGCGATGCGTTTTCTCTTCAAGACCGACTACGAAGACGACATCCGCCTGATGCCGCACAGCGGCTATCTGGTCACCTATGGCGTGCTGCTGGCACTGCTGGCGGTCGCGCCGTTCGTGCTCTCCAGCTATATCATGAGCCAGCTGGTGTTCGTCTGCATCTACGCCACCGTCGGCGTCGGGCTGATGATCCTGACCGGCTTTACCGGGCAGGCGTCGCTGGGCCACGCCGCCTTTCTCGCCATCGGCGCCTATACGGCGGCCTTCCTGCAGCAATACAACGTCCCGTTTCCGGTGTATTTCCTGGCCGCAGGCCTGCTGACCGGCGTAGTCGGCGCGCTGGTCGGATTCCCGGCGCTGCGGCTACAGGGCATCTATCTCGTCATTGCGACGATATCCTTTGCCTTCATCGTCGAGGAAATCCTGGCGCGCTGGGAAAGCGTGACCCATGGCAATGAGGGCATGCGCGTCAAGACCATGCAGGTGTTCGGCATGGCGATATCGCGCGATAGCCCGACCTTCTATTTCCTTTGTCTGGGTTTCCTGATCCTGACCATCGTCGGCACACTCAATCTCCTGCGTTCTCCGACCGGCCGCGCCTTCGTCGCGATCCGTGACAGCGAGACCGCGGCGCGCAGCATGGGCATCAACGTCTCGCTCTACAAGGTGAAGTCGTTTGCGATCAGCGCCGCGATCACCGGATTCGCGGGCTGCCTGTTTGCCCACAAACTGTCCTTCATCAGCCCGGAAATGTTCACGCTGCTGCTCTCGATCGAGTTCATCATCGTGATCCTGATCGGCGGCTCGTTCAGTCTGCACGGCGCGGTGCTGGGCGCGATCTTCCTGGTCATGATCGATCCGCTCCTGACCTATCTGAAGGACGACTTGCCCGGCATGATCGCGGGCGTCGCCTCGACGTTTGGCGCGGGCAAGGAGAGTGCGTCTCATATTCAGGACAAGGCCGCCGCCATCGCTTCCGCGAACGGCCTCAAGGGCGCGATCTACGGCCTGATCATCGTGCTGTTCGTGCTGTTCGAGCCGCTTGGCCTCTACGGTCGCTGGCTGAAGATAAAGCTCTTCTTCCAGCTGTTCCCGCTCTACAAGCGCGCCACGTTCAAGCGGCAGAAAATCTATGTGAAGTCGGAGCGGAACCGATGAGCTATTTCCGGGCCGAAGACCTGTCGTTGCACTTCGGTGGCCTCAAGGCGGTCGATGCCGTCAGCTTCGCGGTGGAGAAGGGCGAGATCCTCTCGATCATCGGCCCCAACGGCGCGGGGAAGAGCTCGATCTTCAATCTGATCTCGCGCATTTATCCGCCGACCTCGGGCAAGATCTATTTCGAGGATCAGGACATCACCCAGCAGCCGGCTTACGAAATTGCCGGCCTCGGCATTGCCCGCACCTTCCAGAACATCGAATTGTTCGAGAACGCGACGATGCTGAGCAATCTCTTGGTCGGCCGGCACCGCCACTCCACCACGCAGCTGTGGCAGGAGTTGCTGTTCCTGCCGAGCGTGCGGGCCCACGAAAAGGCGCATCGCCGCCGCGTCGAGCAGGTGATCGAGTTCCTCGACCTCGAAGTCTATCGCGACAAGCTGATCTCGGGGCTACCCTACGGCGTCCGCAAGGTGATCGAGCTTGCACGCGCGCTGTGCTCGGAGCCGAAGCTGATCCTGCTCGACGAGCCATCCTCCGGGCTGAACGTCGAGGAGACCGGCGACATGTCGTTCTGGATCCGCGACCTGAAGACCGATCTCGGCATCACCGTGCTGATGGTCGAGCACGACATGTCGCTGGTGAACCGGGTGTCGGACCGGGTGATCGCACTGAACTACGGCAAGGTGATCGCGATGGGCTCGCCTTCCGAAGTGCAGCGCCATCCCGACGTCGTCGCGGCCTATCTCGGCGCATGAGGATGATGCCATGAGCGCTCCCGACATCATCCTGAAGCTCAGCAATATCGAGAGCTATTACGGGCCGATTCAGGCGATCAGGGGCATCAGCCTCGAAGTGCCGCGTGGCAAGATCGTCACACTGCTCGGCGCCAACGGCGCCGGCAAGACCACCGTTCTGAAAACCATTTCCGGCATCCTCGATCCGCAGAAGGGCTCGATCGAATTTCTGGGCAAATCGATCCAGCGCGTGGAAGCCGACAAGATCGTGCGGCTGGGCCTAAGCCACGTGCCGGAAGGACGCGAAGTGTTCCCGTTCCTCTCCGTGCGCGAAAACCTGATGATGGGCGCCTATCCGCGCAAGGATCGCGACGGCGTCGCCGAGGATCTCGAACGGGTCTACGGCTATTTCCCGCGGCTGAAGGAGCGCATCAACCAGCCGGCCGGACAGCTCTCCGGCGGCGAGCAGCAGATGCTGGCGATCGGGCGCGCGTTGATGAACCGGCCGACGCTGTTGCTGCTGGACGAACCCTCGCTCGGGCTGTCGCCGATCCTGGTGAAGGAGATTTTCACCATCATCAAGCGCGTCAACGAAGAGCAGGGCATGTCGATCCTGCTGGTCGAGCAGAACGCCAAGGTGGCGCTGGAGACGGCGCACTATGGCTATGTGCTGGAAATCGGCCGTGTCGTCATGAACGACAGCTGCGAGCGGCTGATGCATTCAAAGGACATCCAGGAATTCTATCTCGGCGCCAAGGAAGAGGGCGCGCGCGGTGAGCGACGCTGGAAAAAGAAGAAGACATGGCGCTAAACGACGCAGTTAAGACCTTGGCGTTCCTAGTGATTTTGAGCTAAATTCGAGCCTGCCTCGACAACAAGACCGGCTGACAAGACCGGCGTCGGACGCAGGCGAGAGAGGGAGGAAGACGCATGGCCAGACCGGCAGTGCTGACGGTCGCCGACACGATCGCGAAGAGCTTTTTGCTGGCCGTGGAAACGCGCGGCGACCGGCCGGCGATCCGCGAAAAGACGTTCGGCATCTGGCAGCCGACCAGCTGGCGGCAGTGGCTGCAGATATCGAAGGATATCGCTTACGCCTTGCATGCCACCGGCTTCAAGCCGGGCGACGTCGCGTCGATCATCGCGAACGCGGTTCCCGAATGGGTGTATGCCGACATGGGCATCCTCTGCGCCGGCGGCGTCTCGTCCGGGATCTATCCGACCGACTCGTCGGTCCAGGTCGAATACCTCATCAACGATTCCTCGACACGCGTGATCTTCGCCGAGGATGAAGAGCAGCTCGACAAGATCCTGTCCTGCCGCGAACGCTGCCCGACCTTGCAGAAGATCGTCGTGTTCGACATGGAAGGCCTCTCTGGCTTCAGCGACCCGATGGTGATGTCGCTGGCCGAATTCACCGCGCTGGGGCGCAACCACAGTCACGACGATCCAGCGCTGTGGGATGCGATGATCGCAAGCCGAGGCGCGGGTGATTTGGCCATCCTCGTCTACACGTCAGGCACGACAGGTCCGCCCAAGGGCGCGATGCATTCCAACCGCAGCGTCACGCACCAGATGCGCCACGCCAACGATCTGTTCCCCTCCACCGACGCCGAAGAGCGGCTGGTGTTCCTGCCGCTCTGCCACGTCGCCGAGCGGATCGGCGGCTATTACATTTCGCTTGCACTGGGATCGGTGATGAATTTCGCCGAGAGCCCGGAAACCGTGCCGGACAATCTGCGCGAGGTGCAGCCGACCGCGTTCCTGGCGGTGCCGCGGATCTGGGAAAAATTCTATTCCGGGATCACGATTGCACTCAAGGACGCGACGCCGTTCCAGAACTGGATGTACCGCCAGGCGCTGGGAATCGGCAATCGCGTGACCGAGAGCAAGCTCGAGGGTGAAACGCCGCCGCTGACCTTGCGGATCGCCAATCAGTTCGCCTATTGGCTGGTGTTCCGCAACATCCGCCGCATGCTCGGGCTCGATCGCTGCCGTCTGGCCTTCACCGGGGCCGCGCCGATCGCGCCGGATTTGATCCGCTGGTATCTCGCACTCGGCATCGACATGCGCGAGGTCTACGGCCAGACCGAGAATTGCGGTGTGGCCACCGTGATGCCGCCCGACCGCATGAAGCTGGGTTCAGTCGGCAAGGCCGCGCCCTGGGGCGAGGTCGCGATTTCCCCGCAAGGCGAAATCCTGATCAAGGGCGACTTCCTGTTCATGGGTTATCTCAACCAGCCGGAAAAGACCGCCGAGACCATCGACGCCAAAGGCTGGCTGCACACTGGCGACGTCGGTTCGATCGACAACGAGGGCTTCGTCAAGATCACCGACCGGATGAAGGACATCATCATCACCTCGGGCGGCAAGAACATCACGCCGTCCGAGATCGAGAACCAGCTGAAGTTCTCGCCCTACGTCTCGGACGCGGTGGTGATCGGCGACAAGCGGCCGTTCCTCACCTGTCTCATCATGATCGACCAGGAGAATGTCGAGAAGTTCGCGCAGGACCACGACATTCCCTTCACCAACTACGCGAGCCTGTGCCGCGCGCCCGAGATCCAGGACCTGATCCAGCGCGAGATCGAGGCGGTCAACGTCAACTTCGCGCGGGTCGAGACTATCAAGAAATTTTTCCTGATCGAGCGTCAGCTGACGCCCGAGGATGAGGAATTGACGCCGACCATGAAATTGAAGCGCAGTTTTGTGAACAAGCGTTACGCGGCCGAGATCGGCGCCATGTACGGCGAACGGGCGGTGGCGTAACGGACGAACTTTGAGCAAAATTTGTAGAAACGGCGAAGGACAAGAAGGCCCCACCCTTCGCTCAACACGGGCCAACGAAGAGGAGACTGCAATGTCGAAATCGTCTAGGGCGTTGTGCCTTGCGGTGAGCGCCCTTGCGCTGACCCATTTGCCGGCCCACGCCCAAACCAAGGTCACCAATGAAGGCATCTCGGCGAGCGAGATCGTCATCGGCACCCATCAGGATCTGTCCGGCCCGATCAAGGGCTGGGGCGTTCCGGTTTCCAACGGCATGAAGATGGCGATCGACGAAGTCAACGCCGCCGGCGGCATTCACGGCCGCAAGATCAAGCTCGTCCTGGAGGACTCCGGCTACGACCCGAAGCGTGCGGTGCTGGCGTCGCAGAAGATGGTCGAGCGCGACAAGATCTTCGCGATGGTCGGCCCGATGGGATCGCCCACCGTGCTCGCCTCGCAGGACATTTTGCTCGAGGCCGGGGTGATGCAACTGTTTCCGCTCACCGCGGCCGAATTCACCTTCAAGTTCGATCCGGCCAAGCCGCAGGAACGGCTGAAATTCAACAACCTCCTGCCTTACGTCGAGAGCACGCGCGCAGCGCTCAAATACATGATGGAGGCCAAGAATTTCAAGAAGCCGTGCATCATGCATCAGGATGACGAGTACGGCAAAAACGTGCTCGATGGTTTTAACCAGCAGCTCGCCGCGATGAAGGTCGCACCGGCCTCCATCACCAGCTACAAGCGTGGTGCATCCGACTTCAGCGCACAGGTCGCCAAGATGAAATCCGACGGCTGCGATCTGGTCGTGTTGGGCGCGGTGCTCCGCGAGCCGATCGGCACGATGGGCGAAGCCAAGAAGCTCGGATGGGACGTCACCTTCCTCGGCGCCACGCCGGTTAACGTGCTCGAAGTGCCGGCGCTCGGCAAGGAAGTGGTTGAAGGTCTGTATGCCGCTTCAGGCTTCGAAATTCCCTACGAAGACACCGCCAAGGGAAAAGTGAAGGACTGGCTCGTCAACTACAAGAAGATGTTCGGCGCCGACGCCAATACCCAGGCGATCATTGGCTACAATGCGGTGATGACGTTCGCGCATTATGCAAACAAGGCCGGCAAGGATCTGAGCGGCCAGAAGATGCTTGATGCGCTGGAGTCCGGCGACAAGTTCCAGGATATCTTCAGTTCGCCGCCGACCGTGTTCTCGAAAACCAACCATCTCGCCACCACCATCACCCAGGTCCAGCAGGTCAAGAACGGCCGCTGGGTGCTGGTGAAGGAAGGCCTGATGTTCTGAGGCTCGTCTTCCGAAGGTTTGCCTTCCGAACGACGAAGGGCTGCGCGATCACCTCGCGCAGCCCTTTCTTTATTTGGATGGATCCCACTCTCCGTCATGGCCGGGACAAGCCCGGCCATGACGAGTTGGGTTACTGCTTCGGCTGTCCCGCGGCTTCGGCCGGCTTCGGCCTGATCGCATCCGCCGTGCCCTGGATGAAGGCGGCGATCTTCGTCACATCCGCTTCCGTCAGCTTGCCGGTGAAGTCCGGCATGCCCTGGTCGCGGAACGGGCCCTTGAACACGAAGTCCTTGAGGTTCTCGATGGTCTCCTTCGGAACATAGCCGAGGTTACGGACATTGCCGCCATTGTGGACGCCGGGCACGCCGTGGCAGGTGGCGCAGGCGGCGACATAGAGGTTGGTGCCGTCGGGCACGTCCTTCGGGTCGTACTTGACGCCCGCAAGCAGGCCTTCGGTCTGATACTTCACGAAAGTCGGCAGTGGCGCCTTGCCGTCGACCGCAAACGTGTAGACCGTGCCCGGGCTGCGCAATTCGGTGGCGCGTACCGCGATCCCGAACACGCCGCCCCAGCCAACCGCGATCGACACATATTGCTTACCGTCGAGCATGTAGGTCGAGGCCGCCGCGACGACGCCGGACCCGGTCGGCGATTCCCAGAGCTTCTCGCCGGTCGTGGCATTATAGGCGACGAAGCGTCCGTCGGCCGTGCCCTGGAACACCAGATTGCCGGCTGTTGTCAGCGTGCCACCGTTCCATGGCGCCACATATTCGGCGCGCCAGACTTCCTTCTGCTTCACGGGGTCCCACGCCAGCAGGCGCCCGAACGCCGGATTCTTCGGCGGGACAGCGTCCAGCACCATGCCGACATTCCAACCGGTGGTGGCGCCGAACTTGCCGGGAGTCGGCGCGTTGTGAACGAACATTTTTTCCGGCGTCAGGTTCAGCGGCACGCCTTGCGCCGGCAGATAAACGAGGCCGGTCTGCGGATTGAACGACATGGGATGCCAATTGTGCGCGCCATATGGACCGGGAACGCTGTCATACGGCTCCTTGCCGCGCGCTGCCGGTACTTCGATCGGACGACCATTGGCGTCGTAGCCGGTCGCCCAGTTCACATCGACGAAGTTCTTGGCCGAGATGAACTTGCCGTTGGTGCGGTCGACGACGAAGAAGAAGCCGTTCTTCGGCGCATGAAGAATGACCTTCCTTGGCGCGCCATCGATGTTGATGTCCGCCAGGATCATCGGCTGCGTCGATGTGTAGTCCCAATGATCGCCGGGGGTTTCCTGATAGTGCCAGATGTATTTGCCGGTGTCGGCGTTCAGCGCCACCAGTGACGCCAAGTAGAGATTGTCGCCGCCGGATGGGCTGCGGATGTCCCGATTCCACGGCGAGCCGTTGCCGGTGCCGACATAGACCATGTTCAGGTCGGGATCGAAGGTGATGGTGTCCCACGCCGTTCCGCCGCCGCCGTTGAGCCAGTATTTTCCGGCCGGATCCCAGGTCTTGGCGGCTGCCGCCATCGATTCATCTTCGAACGGTTTTGAGGGATCGCCAGGCACGGTGAACCAGCGCCAGGCCTGGTTGCCGGTCTCGGCGTCATAGGCGGTGACGTAGCCGCGCGCGCCATATTCGGCGCCGCCATTGCCGATCACGACCTTGCCGTTGAACACGCGCGGCGCGCCGGTGATGGTGTAGGAGTGCTCCTTGCTGACGATGGTGTCCTTTTCCCAGACGACCTTGCCGGTGACGGCGTCGAGCGCGATCAGGCGGCCGTCATAGGCGCCGAGGAAAACCTTGCCCTTCCAGAGCGCCACGCCGCGATTGACGACGTCGCAACAGCCCTTGTAGCCCTTCTCCTTGTCGATGCCGGGATCGAAGGTCCAGAGTCTCTTGCCGGTACGGGCGTCGATTGCGTGCACCACGCTCCAGGAGGCGGTCTGGTACATGATGCCATCGACGACCACCGGGGTTGCCTCGA
Source organism: Bradyrhizobium sp. AUGA SZCCT0177 (assembly GCF_018130125.1). Taxonomy (NCBI): domain Bacteria; kingdom Pseudomonadati; phylum Pseudomonadota; class Alphaproteobacteria; order Hyphomicrobiales; family Nitrobacteraceae; genus Bradyrhizobium; species Bradyrhizobium sp. AUGA SZCCT0177. The sequence goes on from NZ_JAFCMA010000024.1 coordinate 95,561, forward strand.
CACCGCGGGAGGATTCGAGCGGATAGCTCCATACCAGGCCGAGCTTCTTGACGTTGTCGGTGTTGATCTGGTTCAGCTTGGAAAAGCGCGTTTCCGCATAGTCGAGGCCGATGGTCGGCCAGTCGTTCGATGTCGCGGTGTTGGCCTTGATCGAGGCGCCGTCGACCGCCGAGGTGACGGCCTTGATGTGCTCCGGCGATCCCTTGGCGGGACTTTGCGCGAGCGCCGCCGTGGAGGAGATCGCCAGCCCAAACCCGATCGCCAGCGCAAGGCGAACCGGCCGATGCAAATTGGAAAAGCCTTCAGGAAAAAAACGGCAAGCAGACTCACCGCGCGGCGAACGTGTCATCCTAGTCCCCTCCAATGATCTCTAGCGGATCTGTCGGAATGGTATGCCGGTGGGAATGACGGCGTCAATCAAACGCGAGTGCGAAAAGAAAAAGAGAAAATTTGTCTCGTCATGTTTTTGCCAAACGGAATGAACATGCGTTCCGGCTGCACTGCAGCATGGCTTGATGACTTACACTGAATCTGATCGTGCAAATGAAAATTGCAGGATGCCTTGTATCCGATATCCCAGATGCGCGATCATGGATCGCGCGACGTCCCGTCCGGTCCGGTGCAGCGAGGGCGTGATGCAGCACGCAGTTGCTCCATCGTCGCCGCGGATGAAATTGCGGCAGGATTGCTGTCAATCGGCTTTCGTCGGAGCCTGATTGGCGGGCGTGACAACGCCGGGCGCTGCCAGCGCGCTGATGACGACCGGCGCTTCGGGATTGCCGGATGCGGCGGTGAGCAGGGGCGCATCGGTGTATCGCATGACGCTGTGCTGATCGATCACGAAGGTGGGCCGGTAATTGCGGATGTCGGAATCCTCAACCATCGCCATGCGGCGGTTATCGAGCGTCAGCCAGTGCCCGTCGAGCCGCGCGGCGGCAACCGCGTGATCCTCGCCGCGGACGGTGTCGCGCATGATCACAATCCGCAGATCGTCGGGCGCAATGCCGGCCCGGCGCAACGCCACGAATTTCGCAATGGCGTAATCCTCGCAGTCGCCGCCCCGCGTCAGCGTCGCAAGCGGCGAGGCCCAGACGTCGAGCTGGCCATATTGTGCGAGGTCGCTCATCGGCCGCACCGCAAGGTTGACGGCGCGGTTGATCTCGCCGAGTCGGGCGCGGCCCTCGCGGAGCTTGGCGGCATCGACGATCGCGAGAAATTGCAGCGCGGCCGGCGAGACGCAGCCTTCGCGGTCGCCCTCGCACAGCGCAAGCTGCACCATTTCATCGTCGAGGCGGCGCTGCACACTTTGCCATTTCTCGTGCAATCCGCCGTCGAGAAGCATCGCGGTGGGCTGCCCGAACGGCTGGCTGGATTTCTTGACCAGGACCGCAGCGCCAGGTGACAGCAGCGTTCCGGCGGCCGCCGGTCCGAACCAGGCCAAGCCGCTTATGGACAGGCCGCACGCGAGGAAGGTTGCGCGCAACGCACGCGGATAATTTGAGATCGCCATCTGACACCCCTAGTCCGGGCATTATCGGCAGGCTCGTTAACCTACTCGTGACCGGATCATTTCGCTGGGGGCATAGTGGGTAGGTGGGCTTTTGATCTGCTTAAAACCCGCGAAATCAGGCCGGAAAGCGCGAAACAGCTTAAAATTTGTCTCGCCGGTTTCCCGAAAATTTTATCGAACCTTTGCGGAGCCGTGACTGCCCTATCCATGGGATGGTGCTTAACCGTGCGTTATCGTTGTTTTCAGGTTAATATGACTAATCTGGTCAGATTCGCGTGAGTTGTAAGCCAAGTCACAGTTTTGACTTGGAAAATCGCATCATATACCGGGGTTATACGGGGGAATCGGATTGATAAGTATAGACCGCAGTCGTTTTGCTGCGAATATCTCAACTAATCTCCCTGGTGCTCAAGCTTATCCATGTATTCCTCTGTGTATGGCAGGGGAGTACCAGATATACTTGAGAAAAATCGGGAAGACTGATCTAGAAAACGGCTCTAACCTAAGCAAGCTGCACAAAAAATGGATGGTTCCGTAGAAGACCATCCGTGATATGCAAGCTTAGACCTTTGAATATTGTATTTGTATTAACCTTAGCGGCGGCGGGGCTCATTTGACTTTGGCCGGTAAATTTACCGACGTGTTGCCTGACGGCCACGGCGCTCACCTCGGTGGGCACGTCCACGTCGACAGCGTTTCCACGCATGCGCCGTCGGGCGCCATTATCGTTCCAGACGCCCATTTGCTCTTCACCGGCGATTTCAAGCGCACGGGTGTCGACCTCGTCCTGTCGGGCGACGGCCGCGAGTTGGTGCTGCATGACTATTTCAAGGGCGAGAAGCGCGCAGCCCTGGCATCCCCCGATGGCGCCCATCTGACCGGCAATATTGTCAGCGCGCTGACCGGCCACACCCAGCTGGCGCAGGCCGACGGCAGCCCGAGCGTGGCCCAGGTCATCGGCCATGTCACCAAGCTGGTCGGTACCGCGACCGCGATCCGCAACGGCGTTTCGATCATTCTGAACAATGGCGACAACGTCAACAAAGGCGACGTGGTCCAGTCCGGTTCCGATTCGACGCTCGGCATCACCTTCATCGACGGCAGCGTGTTCGGTCTCGCATCGAACGCCAGGATGGTGCTGAACGAAATGATCTACGACCCGAACGGGTCGAACAATTCGTCGCTGATCAGCCTGGTGCAGGGCACCATCTCGTTCGTCGCCGGCGCGACCGCCAAGAAGGGCGACATGAAGGTCGACACGCCGGTTGCCACTATGGGCATCCGCGGCACCGCGGTACTGGTCGAAATCGATTTCGCGGTGCCGGGCCAGGGCGGAGCGCCGCCGGCGAAATTCCAGGTGCTGGTCGAGCCCGACGGCACCACCGGCTCCTACATCCTGTTCGACAAGACCACGATGACGCCGATCGCGACCGTCAATCAGGCCGGTACGCAGACCATCGTCAGCGGCCAGGGCACGGTCAATTTTCTTTCCTCGGTGCAGTTGTCGCCCGATGCGCAGAAGATCATCTCCGATGTCTTCCAGCTGAAATTCACCGACCTGAACAATCCTCAACAGCTGCACCGGTTCACCGATTCGCCGGTTCCGGAAAACATGTTCATCAGACTGGCGGGCGGAGAAACCGTCCCGGTGAAGGTGACGGTTACTCCGATTATCGACACTCCCGTCGTTACGACTACCCCCACGACCGTCAAATCGGGCGACCACATTCCGGGGCCGCCCGACGTCATCACCTCCAATGCGGCTTTCACCGAGCGCGCAGGCCTGACCGGCAGTGCCGCGCAGGATACGTTGACCGGCGAGATCGCGTATTCCGACCTCAATCCGGGCGACGTGCCGACCGCCCAGGCGAGTTTTGCCTCGTTCAAGTATGAGAACGCGCAGCACAGCGACGTCAGCGCATCGCTGACATCAGAGCAGATAGCCGCGATCAAGGCGGTGGAAGTGCCGCTTACCGTGGTGCAGGATCCCAACCAGAAAAACCGCGGCACGGCGACCTGGACCTACAGCGTCCCTGACGGAGCCTTCGATTTCCTGGCCGCCGGCGAGACCTTGACGCTGACCTATCTGGCGCGGGTCGACAATAATTTCGCGGCGAACAACGAGATCACGTTCAAGACCTTCACCATCACGATATCAGGCACCAATGACGCGCCGACCGTTGCCACCAGCGGCGGCACCGTCATCGAGCGGGACGGCACCGGCAATACCACCATCGATACGATCTCGGGCACGGTCACCTTTACCGATACCGATTTGACCGATCGCCCGGTGGTGACTGCGGCGATCTCGACAACCGAGCCGTTCAGATACCTCGACGCGCAGGGGCATAACGTCACCGCGACGCTGACGCCGGCGCAACTGGCGGCAATTGCAGCCGTCAAGGTTCCCTTGAGCGTGACGCAGGGGGGCGCAAACGGCCATAACGGTTCGGCGACCTGGACCTACAGCATCGCCGACCACGCCTTCGATTTCCTCGCCAAGGGCGAGAAGCTAATCCTCAACTACGTCATCAAGGTCGACGACGGCCATGGCGGCGTTGTGTACACGCCGGTCAGCATCTCCATCAACGGCGCCGACGTCACCGTGATCGGCACCAACGACGTTCCCACCATAGTTCCGGAATGGACGACGGCGACAGGCGAGATGACGGAGGATGCAGCGGCGACGCTGACCGCCAATGGAACGATCACGTTTCAGGACCTCGACCTGACGGACACCCATGCCGCGGCATTCGCTCTGAAGTCGTCGAACGCCACTGCCAATCTGCCGGGCTATTCGGAGGCGGCCCCGCTGGGTCAAATCGGCACGTTTGCCCTGACCGCGATAAGCGAGAATCCCGGTGTTTCGACCGTCGGCTCGCTCGGCTGGAACTTTACGCTGAACGACAACGATCCGGTGCTGCAGTCGCTGGCCAAGGGCCAGACCATCACCCAGATCTACACGGTCACCATATCAGACAATAACGGTGCGCCGGTGACGCAGGACGTGACGGTGACGATCACCGGCACCAACGATACGCCGACCATTGTGGGTGGATCTACCACGGCGACTGGCGGGGTGACGGAGGATACCGGCGTCAACGACTCCGGTAACATCGAGACCTCGGGCACGATCACGTTCGGCGATCTCGACCTGATCGACACCCACACCGCCGGCTTCGTGCTGAAGTCGACGAATGCCAGCGCGAACCTGCCGGGCTTTGCCGAGGGCAACGGCGCATTGGCCGCCAATATCGGCACCTTTGCGCTGACCGGAGTGAACGAGAGCACGACCGACACCGGCAATACCGCCAGCATCGGCTGGAACTTTACGCTAAACGACAACGATCCGGTGCTGCAGTCGCTGGCCAAGGGCCAGACGATCGTCCAGATCTACACGGTCACCATATCAGACAATAACGGTGCGCCGGTCACGCAGGATGTGACGGTGACGATCACCGGCACCAATGATACGCCGACGATTGTGGGCGCGTCGACGACGGCGGCCGGCGGGGTGACGGAAGACGTCGGCGTCAACGTTTCCGGCGATATTGCGACTTCGGGCATGATTACGTTTGGTGATCTCGACCTGATCGACGCCCATACTGCGGGCTTCGTGCTGAAATCGACGGATGCCAGCGTGAACCTGCCGGGCTTTGCCGAGGGCAACGGCGCATTGGCCGCCAATATCGGCACCTTCGCCCTGACGGGAGTGAACGAGAGCGCGACCGACACCGTCAACACCGCCAGCATCGGCTGGAGCTTTACGCTGAACGACAACGATCCGGTGCTGCAGTCGCTGGCGTTGGGCCAGACCATTACCCAGATCTACACCGTCACGATCATAGACAGCAACGGTGCGCCGGTGACGCAAGATGTGACGGTGACGATCGCCGGCACCAACGATGTGCCGGTTGCGGTTGCCGACACTGACACCGGCCATATCGTCGAGGCGGGGAACAACAGCGACAATTCCGTACTGGCCGGCGTCTCGACCACGTCGGGCGACGTGCTCAGCAACGATACCGACGTCGACCTGATCGATACCCACCACGTCATCGGTGTTGTGGCGGGTTCGATCAGCGGGGTGCTGACGAACGACGATGTCGGCGCGACCGTCGTCGGCACTTATGGGTCACTGGTTCTCAACGCCAACGGTACCTGGACCTATACGCTCGACAATACCAATCCGCTGACCGACTCGCTAGCGCATGGCGCGCACGCCAGCGACGTCTTCAGCTATACCGAGTCCGATGGTTATGGCGGCACGTCGACGACGACGCTGACGATCGATATCACCGGCACCAACGATGCACCGGTTGCAAATGCGGCGCCGGTCGCTGTGACTGACGTCAATTCGGGTGCGCCGGTTTCCGAGCAAGGCGTCAGTCCGGTCAATGACGCGTTTGCCGGCGTCGCATCGGCGACCGGCAACGTGCTTGCCAACGATCTCGACGTCGATGCCGGCGACACCAAGACGGTGCAGGGAGTTGCCAGCGGAACGCAAACCGGCCCCTTGACCGTAGGCGTGGCTAGCGTGGTCGCCGGCACCTATGGCAGCGTAACGATCGACGCTAACGGCGTGTGGACGTACACGCTCGATAACACCAAGGCCACGACACAGGCGCTGACGCAGGATCAGCATGTCGCAGACGTGTTCACCTACACCATGCATGACATCTACGGCGCGACCGCGTCCGCGACGCTGACGATTGATGTCACCGGTACCAACGATGCGCCGACCCTGGCCCCGGCGACGGTAGGGCCGCTGCTGGATACCGCCGTTACCGATAGCTACAGCACCATCACGGGAACGCTGGTCGGGTACGATGCCGACAGTGGCGAGGCCGCGACGCTGAGTTACGGCACGATCGTCGGACTGAATGCCGTGAACTCGGCGGTTGCGGGCCTGTATGGCTCGCTCACGGTGGACGAGGACGGCCACTACATTTATACGCCCGATGCCGCCGCGATCAACGCGCTGCATGCCGGCACCCAGACCGAAACTTTCACCGTGCAGACCTCGGACGTCAACGGTGCCACGGGTATCGCTTTATTCACGGTGAATGTGACCGGCGCCAACGACACGGCGACGATATCGGGCGATTGGGAGGGCAGCCTGATCGAGGACGCCTTCACGAGCAGCGGCGAAATTGTACCCCTCGACACCGTCAGCGGCACGCTGACGGTCGGCGATGTCGACACTGGCGAAGGTCATTTCCAGGCGGTCGATCCGGACTTGCTCGACGGCGCCTATGGCACCTTCACCTTCACCTTCACCTTCGACAGCGGTACGGGCGGCTGGACCTATCAGCTCGATAATTCCAAGGTTGAGGTTCAGTCGCTGGGCGAGGGCACCAGCGTCACCGATACGCTGACGGTGACGTCAATCGACGGCACCGAGAAGAATATCGTCGTCACCATCACCGGAACCAACGATGCGCCGGACTACTCGGGCAAGAGCCTCGCGTCGACCTACCATGCCGGCGACAGCCCGGTCGCGATCGTCTACGGCGTCGCGGCCGCAGACATCGACAGCGCCCATTATGCCGGCGGAACTCTGACCGCAACCGTCACGGCCGGACACGAGGGCGACACGCTGTCGATTGTGGGCAACGACTACATTTGGGTAGATAGCGGCTCGATCGTCTATTTCGATTCCGACGGTAATGATCCGGGCGGCGATGTCGCGATCGGGACGCTGGCACACAACGGCGATAACAGCCTCACGGTGACGCTGAACGGCAGCGCCGGCGATACCGCCGTCCAGGCGTTAACGCAGGCGATCGAATTCTCGAACTCCAAGCCGGACCCGGCCGCTGGTACCCGCACGGTGGCGTTCACGCTCTGGGACGGCCACGGTGTTCCTGACAATGGACACGACAGCGACTATTTCGAAGCGCATGTGACGGTGCCTGAGAGTGCAGCGGCGGCGCCCGTGATCCAAACGGACCTGTTCACCGTCTCCGAACTCGGCGATGGAGTAACGATGGTTTCCGGCCTCTACGTCACCGATGCCGACGCCTCGGAGACCGAGACCTTCACCTTTACCGCGACCACCGGGGCGCCCCTGGTCAGCAGCGTGTCGATCGATCCGGGTGACCTTGAGGATATCGACGAGGCGCTTGGTGCTGTTGCCGTTGCTGGTGTCACATACAATCCCGGCGGCGGCTCTCAGCCGCAGAACGACTCGGTCAAGTTCACCGTGACTGATGGCTTCGGCCACTCCGACACGGTCAATTTCATCTTCAACGTGACTGGCGAAAGCGATGTCGAACTGACCGGTACGGACGGGAAGGATGTCATCTTCGCGACAGGCAATACGGATACGCTGACCGGTGGCGCGGGCGCCGATCAGTTCGTGTTCCGGGTTGGTGACGGCAACGACACGATCACGGACTTCAAGCCGGGGCAGGACCACATCGATCTCAGGGCATTTTTCGAAACGATCAACCCTGAAACGATCGATGCATGGCTCCATGACCATGCGGCGCCAAGCCAGAACGATCCGGCGGATATGGTGCTCTGGCTCGGCGGCGATGACAATGTCACGCTGAAGCAAGTCGCGAGCCTCACGGCCAACGACTTCATCCTCCATCCCGGCATCGGTAACTGACCGCGACGCTCCAGCGGCGGTAGACGTTCTCTTACAAGACCCGCGGAATCCCCAGCCGCTCAGCCTCTTCACGCGCCGTCGCCGCGTTCTGATAGCCGGCGCCCACCTTGCTTTTCGGATCCTGCAGCTTGACCGTCAGCACGTCCGGCACGGCGTAATATTTGTCGTGAACCAGGCAATGGTTGCGGATCAGCGGCCACAGCATCAGGCCGAGCATGCGCTGGTCGTGGCCGTATTTTGCCGTCGGCCCGGCGACAAAAAAAGCGGCGTATCAGTCCGCAGCAGCGCGCGAACAGGATCGTGAGGCCGGGGCGGCGGCCGAAGGGTTCCGCCTGCAGTGTCCGGTTTCGTCAATCCCGATGGTCCCCCCAATGATGCCACCATAGCCAGCCATGGTCCGCCGGGAAGGCGGGCGAGCGGCCTTTTGGAAGCGCCGGGGTCCCATAATGCCGCGGCGCGGGTCGCAACCCGTTGGAACAATCTGCCTGCCCGTGATACCGAAGCAGCATGAAGCGGCTGAGAGTATTTTGGCGGTGGTTCAAGCGGCGCTTTGGCTATGCCCGGCTGGCGTGCGTGGCGCTGCTGATCGGGTTTGCCGCGCTGCGCGTGTGGGACCCTGCTCCGGTCGAGGAGATCCGCGTTCGAACCTTCGACGCCTTCCAGCGCGTCGACCCGCGGAAGAAGACCGCACGTCCGGTCACCATCGTCGATATCGACGACAAAAGCCTGGAAAAGCTTGGACAATGGCCGTGGCCGCGGACGCGGCTTGCGGATCTGGTAACGGAGCTGACCAATCTCGGCGCCGTCGTGATTGCCTTCGACGTGGTGTTTTCGGAGCCCGACCGGCTCAACCCGGAATTCGTCGCCGATACTTACCGTAATCTCGATGAGGAAACCCGCAGCCGGTTGCGTTCGCTGCCGAGCAACGACCAGGTTTTCGCCGATGCCATCCGCGCCTCGCGCGTGGTGCTGGGTGAATCGGGTTTGCCGGAAGAACTGGGTGTGCTCGACAAGACGCTTCCGGTGACCGGGCTTGCGATGCTCGGCGAGGAGCCGCAGCGCTTCATGTTCGAATTCCCCGGCCTGCTGCGCAACACCAAGGTGCTGGAGCATGCCGCTGCCGGACGCGGGCTGTTCACCATCAAGCCCGAACGCGACGGTATCGTGCGGCGGGTGCCGATGATCATGCAGGCGCAGGGCCAGACCATGCCCTCGCTGAGCTTCGAGATGCTGCGGGTCGCCACCGGTTCGGGCACGATCCTGATCAAGGCCGAAAAGGCCGGCATCAAGAGCCTCGGCATCAAGGGCTTTCAGCTGCCGACCGACGGCAATGGCCAGCTTTGGGTCCATTACGCCCGGCACGATGCGTCGCTCTATGTTCCGGCGATCAACGTGCTGGAAAAGACCGTTGCGCCCGAGAAGATCGCCGGCAAACTGGTATTGATCGGCACCTCGGCCGTCGGTCTCAACGATATCAAGACCACGCCGGTGTCGCGCGCCATGCCCGGCGTGGAAATCCACGCCCAGGTGCTCGAGAGCGCGCTGACCGGGGAGGTGATCTCGCAGCCGATCTTCGGTATCTCGATCGAATTCGCCACCGCGGTCTTGTTCGGATTATTGGTGATCGCGTTCGCGCCCTTGTTCGGACCGGTCACGCTGGTCGCCCTCGGTGCGGCGTTTGCCACCGCGCTGATCGGAACGTCCTGGTATTTCTATTCGCAGCACCGGCTGCTGATCGATTTCACCTATCCGTTGATATCGACGACGTCGATCTATCTCACGCTGATCTTCTCGAGTTTCGTCCGGGAGCAGAAGCAGCGCAAACAGATCCGTAACGCGTTCTCCCAGTATATGTCGCCCGCGCTGGTCGCCCAGCTGGCGCAGTCGCCGGAAAAGCTCGTGCTCGGCGGCGAGGAACGCGAGATGACCATCATGTTCTCCGACATGCGTGGCTTCACCTCGATCTCGGAGACCTACAAGCGGGACCCACAGGGCCTCACTGCGCTGATGAACCGCTTCCTGACGCCGCTGACCAACGCCATCCTTCACCGCAAGGGCACCATCGACAAATATATGGGCGACGCCATCATGGCGTTCTGGAATGCGCCGCTCGACGACAAGGATCACCAGCTCAACGCCTGCGAGGCGGCGCTCGATATGCTGGAGCGTGTCGACGAACTCAATCGGGAACGAATGGAGGAAGCCGAGGAAGAGGGCCGCCCGTTCATTCCGCTCAATGTCGGCGTCGGCCTCAATACCGGAACCTGCGTGGTCGGCAACATGGGATCCGACATGCGGTTCGACTATTCGGTGTTCGGCGACAGCGTCAATCTGGCCTCACGGCTGGAGGGCCAATCCAAGGAATACGGCTTCCCGATCATCGTCGGTTCGAAAACCGCGCTCGCGGTCAAGGACAAGTTCGCGATCCTCGAACTCGACTTCATCATGGTCAAGGGCAAGAAGGAGCCAGAGGTGATCTACGCCATCGCCGGACGGGAGGACACCGCGCAGTCCGGCCGTTTCCAGCGCTTGCGCAACCTGACCATCGAGATGCTGGCCTGCTATCGCGGCCGCGACTGGCAAGGCGCGCTGGCGGCGATCGAACGCGGCCGCCACACCGACGAGGTGCGTTCGCTCGAGTTGTTGTTCAACCTCTACGAGGCGCGAATCCGCAACTTCCTGGAGGCCCCGCCGCCGGAAGACTGGAACGGCGCATTCGCGTTGTTGACGAAGTAGCTTTTGTCGTCCCGGCCTTGAGCCGGGACCCATACCGCGTGATTTCTCGATGAGGCGGAGTGGGAGAGACCTTTCACCGACAACTGCACCCTGTGGTTATGGGTCCCGGCTCAAGGCCGGGACGACAGGAAATCTACTCCAGCCCGATCGTCGTCAGATCCTGAAACCAGTGCTGCGCCTGCACGAATTTCTTCACCTTCGGCGACAGCGCATGCGGGTTGGTGTCGTGCACCACCCACACCAGCACGGCGTCGTCGACGATCTGGGCGTGGGCCTGCGCCAGCAATTCGTCCTGCTTGGTGGCATCGAAGGTCTGCTTGGCCTCGTCGATCAGCGCGTCGACCTTTGGTGACTTGTAGCCGCCCCAGTTGACGCCGACAGGCGCGATCTGGCCGGAGTGGAAGAAGCGCACGATGGCGTAGAGCGGATCCGAGGTGACATAGGCGATGTTGTTGGAGGTGATGCCGGCGTTCATCTCGTCGGCCGCGCCCTTGCGCCAGGCCGTATACAATGTCTCGAGCTCGACCACCTTGAAGTCGATCTCGATGCCGATTTCCTTGAAGCTCTGCTGCAGGAATTCGTTCATCGGCAGCGACAGCATCTGTCCGGTGCCGCCCTGCGCGATGATGAAGGTGGCCTTCAGCGGCTTCTGCCTGGAGTAGCCGGCTTCCTCGACCAGTTTCTTGGCCGCCGCCACATCATGTTTAAGCTCGAAGCTGGGCTTGCCAAACCAGGGGCTCGACGGATCGACCTGACCCTTGGCGGGCTTTGCCAGGCCGTTCATCAGACCGACGACCCCTTCACGGTCAATCGCAAGGTTGAGCGCCTTGCGCAGGCGGATGTCGGTCCATGGCGAGCCCGGCAGCACGCTGAGATGATAATTCCAGACATGCGGCGTGATGTTGTCGACGATGCGCATCCCTGCGGATTTCAGCTGCGGCACCGCATCGGGGGCCGGCGTTTCGATCAGATCGGCCTGGCCGGCGAGCAGCGCATTGGTGCGCGTCAGCGCTTCCGGCATCGGAATCAGGACGATCTTGTCGGCCTTCGGAATTCGCTTCTTGTTCCAGTAATCCGCATTCTTGGTGAGTTCGGCGAGTTCGCGCGGCACCAGCTTTGTCAGCTTGAACGGCCCGGTGCCGGAAGGCTGGCTGGCGAATTTGTCCCAGTCCTTGCCGAGCTTTTCATATTGCGCGGGGCTCGAGACCAGGAACCAGAGCATCTGGTAGGGGAAGAACGAATCCACCGCCTTGGTGGTGATCTCGATGGTTTCGTCGTCGATCTTGGCGTAGCTGGCGACCGAGGGCAGGCGGGTCTTCACCTGCGCGCTCTGGCGCTTGTCGAATTGCGGCGCCTTCTCGTTCAGCACCTTGTCGAGATTCCAGATCACCGCGTCGGCGTTGAACGTGCTGCCGTCATGGAATTTGACGTCCTTGCGCAGACTGAAACGCCATTTGGTCTTGTCCTTGTCGTCGACCTTCCATTCAGTCGCGAGCCCCGGCACCAGCTTGCCGGGCCGGTCAGCCACGTCCATTTCCCAGGCCACCAGCGGATCGTAGATCGTGTAGGCGCTGAACTGATAGGCGCCGGCGCCGCGGTCCGGCTGACCCGTGGTCAGGGGAATATCGGCCATCGAAATGCCGTAGCGCACCACGGATTCGGCCCGCACCGGCGTGGCCGGCAGGGCGCCGATGGCGAACGCCATAGCGGCGACGAGTAGCATCGAATTGCGGGTGCGCATGAACTAAACTCCGTTGGCAGTATGCTGAATACCTAATGCCAACTTGCAAGCTTGATGCCAGAATAGGCATCACTGGCTTTTCTTCGTGCGGAGCGGGAAGAAACCATATGTCACATGGCTATTTCGCGAAGAACTATCTCTTTTGGCACGGGCGTTGCATAACTTTGCATAAGAAATAGTCACCTGAAGTAGAGAAGGGATTGCTGCATATGCGTAACGAGAAATCAAAGAAGACCGCGACGGCGGTCGCGCTGGCGATGGCAATGGCGGCGGGGTTGCCGCTGGCCGCCAGCGCTGAAACCGTGCTGCGCATCGGCATGACGGCTGCCGATATTCCGCGCACGTTGGGTCAGCCGGACCAGGGCTTTGAGGGCAACCGTTTCACCGGCCTCACGATGTATGACGCGCTGACCATGTGGGACCTCTCCTCGGCCAGCAAGGCGAGCGTGATGATCCCGGGGCTTTCGACCGAATGGAAGGTCGATGATGCCGACAAGAAGAAGTGGACCTTCAAGCTGCGTCCCGGCGTCACCTTCCACGACGGCTCGCCGTTCAACGCCGACGCCGTGGTGTGGAATGTCGAGAAGGTGCTGAAGCAGGAAGCGCCGCAGTTCGACGCCAGCCAGGTCGGCGTCACCGCTTCGCGCATGCCGACGCTGGCCTCCGCGAAGAAAATCGACGATCTGACGGTGGAATTGACCACCAAGGAGCCCGACAGCTTCCTGCCGATCAACCTGACCAATCTGTTCATGGCGAGCCCCTCGAAATGGCAAAAACTGTTCGAGTCGGCTGAGGGCGCGGATGCCAAGGCGAAATCGCAGGCCGCCTGGGCGGCGTTCGCCCGCGAGGCTTCGGGCACCGGCCCGTGGAAGATGTCGAAGTTCACGCCGCGCGAGCGGCTCGAACTCGTCAAGAACGAGGGCTATTGGGACAAGGCGCGCGTGCCCAAGGTCGACAAGATGGTGCTGCTGCCGATGCCGGAAGCCAATGCCCGCACCGCGGCGTTGCTCTCCGGTCAGGTCGACTGGGTCGAGGCGCCCGCGCCCGATGCGGTCAAGGAAATCAAGGCACGCGGCTTCTCCCTGCAGGCCAACGAATCGCCGCATGTCTGGCCGTGGCAGTTCTCGCGCATTGAAGGCTCGCCCTGGAACGACATTCGCGTTCGCAAGGCCGCCAATCTCTGCATCGATCGCGAGGGTCTCAAGGAGGGGCTGCTCGCCGGCCTGATGGTGCCGGCGACCGGCACGTTCGAGGCCGGTCATCCCTGGCGCGGCAAGCCGACCTTCGAGATCAAGTATGACCTGAAGGCGGCGCAAAAGCTGATGCAGGAAGCCGGTTACGGTCCGTCGAAGAAGCTGACGGTCAAGACCCAGACCTCGGCGTCCGGTTCGGGCCAGATGCAACCGCTGCCGATGAACGAATATCTGCAGCAGGCGCTGGCTGAATGTTACTTCGACGTCCAGCTCGACGTGATCGAATGGAACACGCTGTTCACCAATTGGCGCCGCGGCGCCAAGGACGCGTCCGCCAACAACGCCAACGCCACCAACGTGACCTATGCGGCGATGGATCCGTTCTTCGCGCTGGTGCGCTTCCTGCAGTCGTCGATGGCACCTCCGGTGTCGAACAATTGGGGCTACATCAACAATCCCAAATTCGATGAGCTGGTGACCAAGGCACGCCAGACCTTCGATCCCGCGGCGCGCGATGCGGCGCTGGCCGAACTGCATGCGGCCTCGGTCGACGATGCCGCCTTCCTCTATGTCGCCCATGACGTGTCTCCGCGCGCCATGAGCCCGAAGGTGAAAGGCTTCGTGCAGCCGAAGAGCTGGTTCGTCGACTTCTCGCCGGTGACGATCGCGCCGTAAGGCGTGATACTCCAACTTCGCGTGTGCTTCCCTCTCCCCTTGTGGGAGAGGGTGGCTTCGCGAAGCGAAGACGGGTGAGGGGTTCTCTCCGCGGATACCCCTCTCTCATTCGCAATGACCGCTTCTGCGGATTGAACCCCTCATCCGGCGCGCTGCGCGCGCCACCTTCTCCCACAAGGTGAGAAGGAAGAAAGAATGTCTCGTGCTCGTCTATATCGCCCGCCGTATCGTCTATGTGATCCCGATCGTGGCCAGCGTGGCGTTGGTGTGCTTCCTGCTGGTCCACATCACGCCGGGCGATCCCCTGGTGGCGGTGCTGCCGGCGGACGCCAGCCAGGAACTCGCGGCGCAATTGCGCACTGCCTATGGCTTCGACCGCCCGCTGCCGGTCCAGTTCGGGCTCTGGCTGTGGCGTGCGCTGCACGGTGATCTCGGCAATTCGATTGCGACGGGCCGTCCGGTGCTGTCGGAGGTGCTGCGCGCGGTCGGCAATACCGTGACGCTGGCGATTGCGGCCGCGTCGATCGGCTTCACGCTGGGTTTGTTTTTCGGCCTGATTGCCGGCTATTTCCGCGACACCTGGATCGACAAGGTCGCGACCTCGATCGCGATCGCCGGCGTCTCCGTGCCGCATTACTGGCTCGGCATGGTGCTGGTCATCATTTTCTCGGTGCAGCTCAACTGGCTGCCCGCGGTCGGCGCCGGTCCCGGCGGCTCGGGCGCCTGGGGCTGGGATTGGGAGCACATGAAATATCTGATCCTGCCCGCGATCACGACATCCGTCATTCCAATGGGCATCGTCACCCGAACGGTGCGGGCCCTGACCGGCGACATCCTGAGCCAGGATTTCGTCGAGGCGCTGCGCGCAAAAGGCCTGCGCGAGACCGATGTGTTCCGCCATGTCATCAAGAACGCCGCGCCGACCGCGCTCGCGGTGATGGGCCTTCAGCTCGGCTATATGCTCGGCGGCTCGATCCTGATCGAAACCGTGTTCTCATGGCCGGGCTCGGGGCTGCTGCTGAATTCGGCGATCTTCCAGCGCGACCTGCCGCTGCTGCAGGGCACGATCCTGGTGCTGGCGCTGTTCTTCGTGGCCCTCAACCTCCTGGTCGATATCGCGCAAGCGTCGATCGATCCGCGCATCAAGCGGAGCTGACATGGTCCGGAAAAGTGGGAACCGGTTTTCGCTCGCGACAAACTCGGAACGCGTTTGCGCGGAGATCATGCTCAAACAAAAAGAGCGTAGCGCATGAGCGCGATCACAGATACCGCCCTGCAGGCGGCACCGGCCACCCAGGCGCGGGGCTATTGGGCCACCGTCGGCCGCCGCATCCGGCGCGACAAGGTCAGTATGGTCTGCGCCTTCATTCTGGTGCTGATCTTCCTGTCCGCGCTGCTGGCGCCGTGGCTCGGTTTGGCCGATCCCTATCAGGGCTCGATGATCCGCAGACTCCGCCATATCGGCACGCCGAACTATCCGCTCGGCACCGATGAGCTCGGCCGCGACATGCTGGCGCGGCTGGTCTATGGCGGCCGACTGTCGCTGCTCATCGGCATTCTGCCCGTGATCCTCGCCTTCATGATTGGCACATCGCTTGGTCTTGTCGCCGGTTACGTCGGTGGCAAGCTCAACACCGCGATCATGCGCACCGTGGACGTGTTCTACGCATTTCCCTCGGTGCTGCTGGCGATTGCGATTTCGGGCGCACTCGGCGCCGGCATCGTCAACTCCATCGTCTCGCTGACCATCGTGTTCGTGCCGCAGATCACCCGCGTTGCCGAGAGCGTCACGACCGGCGTGCGCAACATGGACTTCGTCGAGGCCGCGCGCGCTTCCGGCGCCGGGCCCTTCACCATCATGCGCGTGCACATGCTCGGCAACGTGCTGGGCCCGATCTTCGTCTACGCCACTGGCTTGATCTCGGTCTCGATGATCCTCGCCGCCGGCCTTTCGTTCCTCGGTCTGGGTACAAAACCGCCGGAGCCGGAATGGGGGTTGATGCTCAACACGCTGCGCACCGCGATCTATGTCAATCCGTGGGTCGCGGCGTTGCCCGGCGCCATGATCTTTGCGGTGTCGATCTGTTTCAATCTGCTCAGCGACGGTATGCGCAGCGCCATGGACATCAGGAACTGACGCGATGAACGAGAGCAGCCCGTCGGTCGAACTGCTGGAAAAGATCGAGGATGTCGGCGGCGCCGCGCAGCCGCTGTTGCAGGTCAACGGCCTGACCAAGCATTTCCCGGTGCGCGGTGATCTGTTCAGCGCGCGCAAGACCGTCCGCGCGGTCGACGACGTCTCGTTTTCGATCGCTAAGGGTGAAACCGTCGGGATCGTAGGCGAATCCGGCTGCGGCAAGTCGACCACCGCGCGGCTTCTGATGCATCTGATGAAGTCAGACGCCGGCGATATCATCTATGACGGCATGCAGGTCGGCCGCGCACTCTCATTACGTGAGCTGCGCCGCGGCATGCAGATGGTGTTTCAGGACAGCTACGCCTCGCTCAACCCGCGCCTCACCATCGAGGATTCGATCGCGTTCGGCCCGAAGGTACACGGCATGGCGGATGCCGCCGCGCGGACGCTGGCGCGCGAACTGCTCGGCAAGGTGGGCTTGCGGCCCGAGACCTTCGCCAACCGCTATCCGCACGAGATATCCGGCGGCCAGCGCCAGCGCGTCAACATCGCGCGCGCGCTGGCGCTGTCGCCGCGGCTGGTGATCCTCGACGAGGCGGTATCGGCGCTCGACAAATCGGTTGAAGCCCAGGTGCTCAATCTGCTGGCCGATCTAAAGCGCGAGTTCGGGCTCACCTACCTCTTCATCAGCCACGATCTCAACGTGGTGCGCTACATCAGTGATCGCGTGCTGGTGATGTATCTCGGCGAGGTCGTCGAGCTCGGTCCGGTCGACAAGGTCTGGGACGAGCCGGCGCATCCCTATACGCGGGCGCTGCTGGCGGCGATGCCGTCGGCGGATCCTGACAACCGCACCCAGACGCCGCCGATCACGGGCGATCCGCCCAATCCGATCGATCCGCCGCCGGGCTGCCGGTTTCACACCCGTTGTCCATATGCGGAGCCGCTCTGCTCAAATGCGACGCCAAAACTCAGCGACCTCGATACATTGGGTCACCAGGCGGCGTGTTACATGGCCATTCCGGGATCAGGGCACAGCCGCGCACCGGCCAAAGAAACGACCAAGAAAAACGCATAAGGGAGCAAATCCGCAATGACAAAACCCAGTCCAAAAGAGGTCAAGGTCATGACCGATGTCGCGGGCGTGCCGGTGACCGCCGAAGTCGCCGAGCGGATCGCCAATTCGATCGGGCCGGCGTTCGAAGGCTTCGCGCCGGTCGCCGGCACCCTGCCGTTCGACCTGGAGCCCGCGAGCTTTCTTCTGGCGCAGAACCCCGGGGTGTCGAAATGAGCACCGAACCGGCCCTGATGTCGCTGGTGTCGGTCGCCAAGGCGATCGCCAGCAAGGAAGTTTCATCGCGCGAGGTGACAAAATCCTGTCTCGATCGCATCGCGCAATGGCAGCCGCGCCTCAACGCCTTCATGGCGATCGAGGCGGAGGAGGCGCTGGCGGCGGCCGACGCCGCCGATGCCGCGCTTGCCAAAGGCAATGCGCACGGCGTGCTGCATGGCGTGCCGCTGGCACACAAGGACATGTATTACGAGGCCGGCAAGGTCGTTACCTGCGGCTCGAAGATCCGCCGCGACTTCGTCGCCACCACGAATTCGACCGCGCTGCAGCGCCTGAAGGACGCCGGTACCATCAGGCTCGGCTCGCTGCAGATGGTCGAGTTCGCCTACGGGCCGACCGGCCACAACCCGCATTACGGCGCAGTGCGCAATCCCTGGAACGTCGATCACATTACCGGCGGCTCGTCGTCCGGCTCGGGATCGGCGGTCGCGGCCCGGCTGACCTTTGCGGCGCTGGGCTCGGACACCGGCGGCTCGATCCGGATGCCCGCGCATTTCTGCGGCGTCACCGGGTTGAAGACGACGGTCGGCCGCGTCAGCCGCGCCGGCGCGATGCCGCTGTCGCAATCGCTCGATACCGTCGGCCCGCTGGCGCAGAGCGTGGAAGATTGCGCGCTGCTGCTGGGGTTGATGGCCGGTGCCGATCCCGATGATCTCACCGCATCCACGCTGCCGGTGCCGGACTATATGGCGGCCACCAAGGGCTCGCTCAAAGGCCTCAGGATCGGCGTGCCGACCGCGTTCTATGTCGACGATCTCGATGCCGAAGTGGCGCGCGTTCTCGATGAGACCATCGCGACGCTGAAGAAAGAGGGCGCCGAAATCGTCTCGGTCGAATTGCCCGACCAGCGCCAGCTCACGGCCGCCTGCCAATTGGTGCTCGCGACCGAAGCCGCCGCGTTCCACAAAAGATGGATGATCGAACGGCCGCAGGATTACGGCGCGCAGGTCCTGATGCGGCTGCAGAACGGCCTTGCGATCCCGGCGGTGTCCTACCTCGAAGCGATGCGCTGGCGCGGTCCGGCGCTGGCGGCGTATCTCGCCGCGGTCACCGGCACCGATGCGGTGATCGCGCCGGTCGCGCCGATGCCGGCGGCAACCATCGCCGAGAGCGATGTCGGCAACAGCCGCGACGCCGAGGCCGTGATCCAGCGGATCACGAAATTTACCCGCCCGGTCAATTACCTCGGCCTGCCCTCGCTTTCGATTCCCTCGGGCTTCACCAAAAGCGGTTTGCCGGTCGGCCTGCAATTGATCGGCCGCTCCTTTGACGAGGCGATGCTGCTGCGGATCGGCGCCGCGTTCCAGCGCGCCACGGACTATCATAAACAGGTACCCAAACCGGCATGACCAACCTCGTCGAAATCCGCGATCTCAGCATCCGATTCACCGGCGAGCGCACTGTGCACGCCGTCAACGACATCTCGCTCTCGCTCGGCGAGGGCGAGGTGCTCGGCCTCCTCGGTGAATCCGGTTCGGGCAAGAGCGTGACGTTGCGCGCGCTGATGCGGCTATTGCCGAAGAAGCGGACGCAGATTTCGGGCAGCGTGAATGTTCTCGGCCGCGACGTGCTGGCGTTGAACGACGACGAATTGTCGGCGTTTCGCGGCCAGACCGTCTCGATGATCTTCCAGGAGCCGGCGCTAGCGCTCGACCCCGTCTACACCATCGGCCGGCAGATTTCCGAATCGGTGATGCGCCATGAAGGCAAGAGCGAGAAGGAGGCCACCGCGCGGGCGCTGGAAATGCTGGAAGTGGTGCGGATTCCCTCCGCCAAGCGCCGCCTCGATGCCTA
The DNA here is from genome assembly GCF_018130125.1 of Bradyrhizobium sp. AUGA SZCCT0177. Taxonomy (NCBI): domain Bacteria; kingdom Pseudomonadati; phylum Pseudomonadota; class Alphaproteobacteria; order Hyphomicrobiales; family Nitrobacteraceae; genus Bradyrhizobium; species Bradyrhizobium sp. AUGA SZCCT0177. The sequence goes on from NZ_JAFCMA010000024.1 coordinate 115,314, forward strand.
TCCGCATGAAATGAGCGGCGGCATGCGGCAGCGTGCGATGATCGCCCTCGCACTGGCCTGCAAGCCGAAGATCCTGTTGGCCGACGAGCCGACCACGGCGCTCGACGCCACCGTGCAGATCCAGATTCTGCTCTTGCTGCGCGAGTTGCAGCGCGAGTTCGGCATGTCGGTGATCTTCGTGACCCACGATATCGGCGTCGCCATCGAAATCTGCGACCGCGTCGCTGTCATGTATGCCGGCCAGATCGTCGAGCAGGGCAAGCTGCGCGACATCGTCCGGACGCCGATACATCCCTATGCGCGCGGGCTCCTGGCATCGACCACCCACGGCGCCAAACGCGGCCAGCGGCTGGAGACCATCCCGGGCACGCCGCCGTCGCTCGACAAGGCGCCGGTGAACTGCTCGTTCGCGCCGCGCTGCAGCGTGGCGCAGCCGCGCTGCACCGAGCAACTGCCGCCGAATGTGCAGGTTGCGCCGGATCGAATCGCGCGCTGTGTTCTGGCCGAACCGGCGGAAATCGCTGCGATCTGAGCGGCCCCAGTCACCCAAAGCATCGCCATGGCCAGGCATAGCCGTCCGAAGGACGGCGTCGCTTCCGCTCGCCTATGCCCGGCCATCCACGTCTTTTCTTGGTGAATGAAGCGAAGACGTGGATGCCCGGCACAAGGCCGGGCATGATGAAAACGCGCTATCCACCCAATCCCGGATCCGCCCATTGTTCGATCTGAGCGGGCCCCACGATCTGCTTGGGCTGGTGCGGATTGAGCGTGCCGGCGCTCGCAGACCAGCCCTTCGCCAGAATCTGCATCGCGAACAGTTTGGCGTCGACTTCCGATTTAAATTTGCGGGTCGAACGGACCATGCTCGTCGCACTCTCGTCGGTCCGCTCCGGCCCAAAACTTACATACCAAATATCAGGTTGCGTCATTGCCGGATAACGCGGACTGCGATTGACAGTTCCACCACAGGCGGCGTGGCGGGCAGATTCAGGTCGTCACATCGGGGAATTGCCGGTAGTCTAAAACCGCGGGGCGGATGACGCGCGCGAAGCGGGGGATTTTCAGGTGCACGTATCCAACCAGGGCATTTTGGTCATCCTGTTTATCGGGCTCGTCGCCGGCTGGCTGGCCGGCAAGATCGTGCGCGGCACCGGTTTTGGCCTGATCGGCGACATCCTCGTCGGCATCGCCGGCGCGCTGGTTGCAAACCTTCTTTTGCCCAAGCTCGGCATTCACATCGGCACCGGCGTGATCAGGGAGATCATCAATGCCGTGATCGGCGCCGTCATATTGCTGCTGGTGGTGCGGCTGGTTCGCGGCCGGAGGTAGGGCAGCAAATCAGCCGAGACGCAAATCCTTGCGCAGGTCACCCGGCGCCATCCCATAGGTTTGACGGAAGGTGCGGTAGAACGTGGCGAGACTGGCGAAGCCGCTGGCAGAGGCGATTTCCGCCACCGGCCGAAGCGGCATGGATTCCATCTGGCGCCGGGCTTCGGCGAGGCGCATCGCGAGCACCGTCCGCGCGAACGACTGCCCGGTCGGCTCGAACAGCAGATGAAGCTGCCTCACCGAGATATTCAATGCTCGCGCCACCCGCGTCGGCGACAGATCCGGCTCCAGCAGATGGCTTCTCAGCAACGCCAGCGCCATCTGCAGATAGCCGTGCCGCACCGCGTTGCGGCTTTCCGACGTGCCTGGCGTCACCCGGCCGCGCGCCAGCAGCGCCAGTTGCGCGATATGGCGAATGGTGGCGTCGGCGTGGGCCGCCTCTATTCGCTGCTCGACGATCGCCGCAAAAATGGCTTCGATCAGTCGCGCGACCGGCGTCTCCGGCAATAACGGCTCGCAGAGCAAATTCTCCGCGCCGGCCGCGAGCCGTGCATTGCCGGTGACCGGAATTTTCAGCGCGCGGAAATGGAAGCCGTCGGAACGGATTGGGGTCCCGGCAAAGGGCACGTCGGAATGGGCGATGGTCATCGTGCCGTCGGCGATCATATGGACACGCTCCTCGCCGGCGCGAAGCATGCCGGGGCCGCGTACCTGCTGGAAAATGTTGAGGCTGTCGCCGGACATGCGCTTGATGTCAGCCCATGTGCGGCTGACCCTGTAGGAAGAGGCCTGCAGTTCAGCGACGGTCGCGCCACCCGTTTCGTAGGCGGAGAACCGCCCGTGGAAATCCGGCCGCCGCTCGCGAGACACCTCGATGGTGACGCCGAACAGTCCCTTGGCGCGCACTTCGCACCAGTGATCGAAGCGTTCGTCCGGCCGCAAGCCATCGGTATCAAAACTGATCATGTGGCCGCGAGAACTCCGTCGGTACCTGCACGGCGGGTGCAGCCAGGGCGCGGAACCTACCACGGTCCGTAAGGCCGTGCGCGCTCATTCGCGGGTCCGGGCGCCGCGCCGAAACCCGCTGGCGGCCGGCAGGCGGCCTTAAGGACCGGGAGTGGGTGTTCGACCTGCACGGCGAAATTGGACGGGCCTCGATATCAGTGATTCCAGCGCCTTTTGCGACGGCCGAACCGGCAAAGCCCCGCGCCGGACCCGCCTAACCCGCTCTGCAGGCTCATTTCCCGGTGTTTCGGCCAGACACGTCCTGCCGCCGGCGGGGGCATGAACCGCATCAGGTTAACGTGACTTAAATAGACGCTGGCCACAAACATCGGTAGAACCAGCCCGTTAGCTAATCCCTTTTGCAGAGACACGAATTGATGGCAGCTGCTCCCGGTGTCCGGCGGTCCGAACTCGGTATTGCGCTGCGCGCCTGTCGCAACGCGTTTATCGGCGTCGGCGTCATGAGCTGCATGATCAACTTGCTGTATCTGACCGGCTCGATTTTCATGCTGGAGGTCTATGACCGCGTGATTCCGAGCCGGAGCGTGCCGACCCTGATCGGCCTCGTCGTGCTCGCCGGGGGACTATACGTCGCCCAGGGCGGCCTCGACCTGATCCGGGGCCGGATTCTCGGCCGCATCGGCACCGCGCTCGATGAGGCCATCAATGCCCGCGTGTTCGATACCATCGTGCGCCTGCCGCTGATGGTGGGTGCCCGCAATGAAGGCCTGCAGCCGCTGCGCGACCTCGATAACGTGCGCTCCTTCCTCGGCAGCCAGGGGCCGGGCGCGTTTTTCGATCTGCCCTGGCTGCCGTTCTACCTCGCCATCTGTTTCGCATTCCACTGGCTGCTGGGCCTTACCGCGCTGGTCGGCGCCATCATCCTGGTGATCCTCACCGTGATCACCGAAGTGATGTCGCGCCAGCCGGCCAAAGACGCCATGATGCTGGCGGCGCGGCGCAACGATCTGGCGGCGACCAGCCGGCGCAACGCCGAAGTGCTGGTCGCGATGGGCATGGCCGGACGGCTGACCAAGCGCTGGACCGAAGCCAACGAGACCTATCTGGCCGGCAATCAGCGCGCCAGCGACGTCGCGGGCGGCCTCGGCGCAATCGCCAAGGTGCTGCGCATGATGCTGCAATCGGCGGTGCTGGCGGTCGGTGCCTATCTGGTGATCCATCAGGAGGCGTCCGGCGGTATCATCATCGCAGGCTCGATCCTGAGCGCGCGGGCGCTGGCGCCGGTCGATCTGGCGATCGCGCACTGGAAGGGTTTCGTCGCGGCGCGCCAGAGCTGGCATCGCCTCACCAAGCTGCTCGAACAGATACCGGCGCAGAATACCCAGACCTTGCTGCAAAGTCCCACCAAGCGATTGTCGGTCGAGGGCGTCACCATCGTGCCGCCCGGCGATCAGCGGGTCATCGTCCAGGATGTCACTTTTGCGGTCGAGGCCGGAACCGGTGTCGGTGTGATCGGGCCCAGCGGATCGGGCAAGTCGTCGCTGATCCGTGCTTTGGTCGGCGTCTGGATGCCGGTGCGCGGCAAGGTGCGGCTCGATGGCGCCGCGCTCGACCAATGGTCGTCCGACGTGCTCGGCCGTCACGTCGGCTATCTGCCGCAGGACGTCGAATTGTTCGCCGGCTCGATCGCCCATAATATTTCCCGTTTCGATCCCGACGCCAAATCGGATGCGATCATCACCGCGGCCAAGGAGGCCGGCGTGCATGACATGATCATCAAGATGCGCGAGGGCTATGACACCCAGATTGGCGAGCAGGGGACCGCGTTGTCGGCCGGGCAGGCGCAGCGCGTCGGGCTGGCGCGGGCGCTGTATGGCCATCCCTTCCTGATCGTACTCGACGAGCCGAACTCCAACCTCGACACCGAGGGCGACGAGGCGCTGACCCGTGCCGTTCGCGCCGCGCGCGAGCGCGGCGCCATCGTGATCGTGGTGGCGCACCGGCCGATCGGCATCGAGGCGGTCGACCAATTGCTGGTGCTGAAGGACGGCCGCATGCAGGCGTTCGGGCCGAAGGAAACCGTTCTCGGCCAGGTGCTGCAGCGCGCCGTCCCGCCGCCGCCCGCGCCGATCAAGATCGTTGCCCCTGGAGCCAAATCATGAGCGAGGAGTTGAAAGGCGCCCGCCGTTCGATACGGTCGCATCTGGTTGTCGGCCTGGCGCTGATGCTGGTGCTGGTGGGCGGATTCGGCGGATGGGCCTCGACGGTGCCGATCTCGGGCGCGCTGATCGCGCCGGGAGCCGTGGTGGTCGATTCCAACGTCAAGAAGGTGCAGCACCCGACCGGTGGCGTGGTCGGCGAAGTGCGGGTGCGCGACGGCGATACCGTCAAGGCCGGCGACATCGTGGTCCGCCTCGACGAGACCGTGGTCAAGGCAAGCCTGGCGATCGTTGTCAAAACCCTCAACGGATTGTTGGCGCGCGCGGCACGGCTGGAGGCCGAACAGCGCGGCACTGACAAGATCAAGTTCCCTCCGCTGCTGGCCGATCGCGCCGACGATGCCGAGGTCAGGGACGTCATGGCGAGCGAAACCAAATTGTTCGAGGTTCGTGTCCACGGCCGCGCCGGGCAAAAGGCCCAGCTGCGCGAGCGGGTCATGCAACTCAATGAGGAAATCGAGGGCCTCTCGGCGCAGGAGAAAGCCAAGGACAAGGAAATCGCGCTGGTCGAAAAGGAACTGGTCGGCGTCCGCCAGCTCTATGACCAGCGCCTGATCCAGATCTCGCGCCTGACCACGCTGGAGCGCGATTCCGCCCGCCTGTCGGGCGAACGCGCGCAATACATCGCCTCGCGCGCGCAGGCCAAGGGCAAGATCACCGAGACCGAGCTGCAGATCATCCAGATCGACAAGGAACTGGTCAGCGAGGTTTCCAAGGATTTGCGCGAGACCAACGACAAGATCGGCGAATTCGTCGAGCGCAAGGTCACCGCGGAAGATCAGCTCCGCCGCATCGACATCCGGGCGCCGCAGGCCGGCATGGTGCTGCAATCGACGGTGCATACCGTCGGCGGCGTGATCACCGCCGGCGACGCCATCATGATGATCGTGCCGCAGGCCGACGATCTCTCGGTCGAGGCCAAGGTCAATCCGCAGGATATCGACAAGCTGCAGATCGGCCAGAAGACATTGCTGCGGCTATCTGCCTTCAACCAGCACACCACGCCGGAACTGAACGGCAAGGTCACCAGGGTCTCGGCCGACGTCACCACCGAGCAGCGCACCGGGCAAACCTATTACACGATCCGCGTCTCGTTGCCGCCGGCAGAAGTCGCCCGCCTCGGCGACAACAACAAGCTGATCCCGGGCATGCCGGTGGAGGCCTTCGTGCAAACCGGCGACCGCACCATGTTCTCGTATCTGATGAAGCCACTGAGCGATCAGCTGATGCGTTCGTTCAGAGAGAAGTAGTTCGTCGTCCCGGTTTTGGTGGATCTCGTCGTCCCGGCGAAGGCCGCGACCCATAACCACAGGCTTTAGTGGTTTGCAAAATTCGTCGAACAGCGTCCCTCAAAGCGAGCGACACGGCGTATGGGTCCCGGCCCCCCGTGCGCAATTGCGCACTAGGCCGGGACGACACTGATGGCCGATCAATAGCACCGCGTGATGTTGATGGTCGTCTGGCCGTTGCGTCCGGGAACCGTGACGGGCTCCGAGGAGCAGCTCGACACATAGGGCCGGTCGGACGGCACAACGTTCGGCGGATAGCGATGCGCCCAATCCCAGGGCACATCATAGGTATAGGTGTAACGGATGTCGCGGGTGGTGGACTGGGGCGCCTCGACCACAGTCTCGCCATTCGAGGGCGAATAGTAATAGCCGCCGCCTCCCGGCCAGTAGGTCCCGACATTGTGCCGGCGGTGATGTCCGAAACCGTGGGCGGCCGGCGAATGGGACCCCGAACGCACGCCACCTGGCGCTGTTCCTGATCTTGCGAACGTATCGCCCGCGGCAAGCAAAAGCGCGGCTGCGCTGAGAGACGCGACAAGCGCCGAATGCATTCTATACGCCATGGCACATACCAATCGTTGGTTTCCAGGCGGCTCCCCCAAGCCGCTCCCTGATGCACGCTAGGTCGGGCCTTTCGGGCCGGCAAACGCATACTTAATGATTGGTTAAGATGTAACGTTAATAGGGTCGAGTTTCGAGTGAAATCCTGCCGTCTTGGCTCAATACACCGCCGTCGTCCCGGCGAAGGCCGGGACCCATACCGCGTTGTGCTGTCCGTTGGGGCAAGGTGGCACACACCTTCCGCAACAACAACGTTCGGTGGCTATGGGTCCCGGCGTTCGCCGGGACGACACAATACTGGCCGCTCTCTCACCGCCTGTCATATTCGTCCGGTCCCATCGCCCAGGCCCATTGTTCGTGGCCGGGCGCGTAGGTGCGGTTGGTCTCTGCCGGGTTGCGGTTGACCAGCGGCCGCATGAACATCGGGTGGGTGGCGCTGCGCACCTCGTGCTCGACCGTGAACAGATGCTTGCCGCTGTCGAGGTCGATGATGTCCTTGAACCGGTACTGGTACGGGTTGTCTTCCTGCGAGACCAAATTGCGTTCGAGCAGCTTGCGGTAGGGGCCCGAGAAATTCGTGATGTAGATCTGCACGTGGTGGCCGTCGAATTCCGGCTGCTTCCGGTCGGTCTCGCGGAATTGCAGATATTGATCCTTGCCGACCTTGACGCGCGCCGTGGTGCCGTCGCCGTTCTTGAATTCGGCCGGCATTCCCATGATCTCGGGGTAGAAGCCGCAAATGGCTTTCGCTGTCCCAACCGGTACGTCGAACTCGACATAGGGAATGCCGAGCGTGATGCGGCCGAAGCGCGCGGCGTCCGGCTCATAGCAGCGCACGCGATTGCCCCAGGGACAGATCGCCTCGACGTAATCATTGTGTTCGCTGAACGCGAATTTGGTGCCTTCGAGCTTCTTGGCGACCGACGCCAGCCGTTCGAGCAGCGCCTCGCGGCCGGAGATGACGATGCCGGTATGGCCGCGCAGCACCTGCGCCTCACCATCAGGCAGATGAAACTGGCTCTTGCCGACATTCACCCACATGTTGCTGTCCGACACCATCAGATAGGGATCGCGCGTCAGTCCGAGCCCGGTGACATAGAACAACGTCGCCAGCCGCTGATCGGGCACGAAGACGTTGACATGTTCGAAATGGATCGAGTTGCCGAGGTCTTCTGCGGCGCGGTCGAACGGCTGTTGCATGGCTGCGATCCCTGGATGTTTCAGCGGATTATAGTCAGGCGCGGTGCCATGATCCAGCCGTCGCCGCGACGGCAGAGCAGGTATCTTCCCCGAGCGCATCACGGGCATCGCCGATCAGACATTTCAAAGGGTGCGGCGGATATACCCAGCCGGTCGTGCAGGGATTGGTGATAGGATGCCTTCGATAAGTGAGCGATCGGAAAGCCGGGATGCTGCGGCGCAGGCCGTCGTCGCGGCGCGACCACAGACGGGAGCGGGTGCCGAGATGATCACAATCCCCCAATTGACCGCGCAAGCCCTGGGTTCGTTCCTGTCACGGGAAACCGAGGGACGGTTCGGCGCCTCGCATTCCGATTTGACGAAGCTGTTGCCATTTGCCGCGAGGCTGACCCTGGAGTGCATCGGCAACAGCGATGCGCTGTATCACAACATCGAGCACACCATGCTGGTGACGCTGGTGGGCCACGACATCCTGGTCGGCCGCGCGCTGGCGCGCGCCACCACGGCGGACGATTACGCCAACTTCATCATGGCCTGCCTCGCCCATGATATTGGATATGTCCGCGGCGTCGTCCAGGGCGACGAGGATGATGCCTTTGTTGCTGATCTGAGCGGCCGCAAGATCCATCTGCCGGTTGGATCGTCCGACGCCGCGCTTGCGCCCTACCATGTCGACCGCTCAAAGCTGTTCGTGATCGAGCGGCTCGATACCATGGAGGAAGTCGACGCGGCCCGGATTTCCCGGGCGATCGAATACACCCGCTTTCCCTATGCCACGGGTCCGAACGACGGTGATGATCTCAACGAGGAGGAGGGATTGCTGCTGCGTGCGGCCGATCTGATCGGCCAGCTCGGCGACCCCAACTACATGCGCAAGTCGAATGCGCTGTTTTACGAATTCGAGGAAATCGGAATGAACAAGACGCTGGGCTACGCCACGCCCGCCGACATCGTTTATCGATTCCCGCAGTTTTATTGGACCAACGTCGCGCCGCAGATCCAGCTTGCGATCCGCTATCTCAACGTCACCTCCAGCGGCCGGCAATGGATCGCCAACCTGCATAGCAACGTCTTCCGGGCGGAGCGGGAAGTGAACCTGTCCGGACCGCAGCGCTAGAACTGGTTCGCGCTTGCGGTCCGAATCGTAAGTTCAACGTCATTGTGACATCTTTGGCTGACGTTGGAGTGCTTCCTGCTGCGCTGAGCGATCCTTGCCGGCTTCCGCCAGTCCTTCGCCGATCTGACTGCGATTGATGCCCATGTCCCTCAGCTCCCGGTCGGCAAGGTATCGCAGGATGACGAGATTGGCCTGTTGCTCGCGCCGGGCAATCAGCTTTGCGATACAGTCATTGATCATGTGGCCGAGCCAGGCCTGCCATGACCTCAATGTACTGCGGATCGCGCCGGTAGTGACAAAAGTACTGGACGTATGGTTTAGCATCGACATGTTGTTTCTCCTTCGAAACGGTGAACACCCCCTTTCGCAGCAGCAACATGCACCACGTGCGCTTCCATGACTTTCAGGGAAGCACGATTTGTTCTTTTGTTTAGCTTGAGACGGCCTTGATCTTGATCAATTGGACCCGCGATGTGTGAAGCAGTTCACAATCGGCGCGTCGCGTCGCCTACTTCGACACGTTCTCCAGCAACAGGCCCAGCGCCGTGCTCGCAAATTTCTGCATGTTCGCCTGCCGGTCTGCGCTGCCGGTCTCCAGCGTGAACACCGCGTTCTGCGGGCCCGCGACCGCCATGCAGCTGTGGCCGGCGGCGTCGCCGTAGCGGTTGCCGGTCGGTCCCGTGGCGCCGGTCTCGGACAGGCCCCAGTCGGTGGCGAAGCGCTGGCGCACCTGATTAGCCAGCAATTTGGCATAGGTCTCCGACGCCGACCGGAGGCCCTTCATCGCCTCATCGGAAATGTCCATCAGGATGCGCCGTGCGTCGCGGGTGTAGACCACACCGCCGCCGAGGAAATAGGCGGATGCGCCGGGCACCGACAGCAGCGCCGCCGAGATCAGACCGCCGGTGGAGGATTCCGCGATCGCGATGGTTTGTTTTCGCTCGATCAGTTTGACGGCGATCTTCTCGGCGATCGTTACGAGCTCTTTCATTCCTCAACTCCGGCGCAGCATGCGTTTCAGCAATGACTTCTTGTCGGGCTTGTCAGCCAGCGAATGATAGACGACGCGAATGAAGTTCTTGGAGGCGAGCTCGGTCGGTGCCCATTTCTTGTCGAGATCGGCGAACGGTTTGGCGGCCAGCACGTCGTCTTCGCTCTTGCCTTCCTTCACCAGCTTCGCCATGCGGTCGCGCGCGGTGACCAGCATGGCGCGGTATTCGGTCAGAACAGCCTTGTCGGCGATCGGCCCGTGGCCCGGCACGATGCGGCTCTTGGCGTTGGTCATTTTGAGATAGGCGTTGGCCGCCGCGATCATGCCCCTGATGTTGCCGCCATTGGCGAAGTCGATGTTGGGATAGCGGCCATTGGTGAAGGTGTCGCCGGTCGCCAGCACATTGGCGGTCTTGAACCACACATAGGTGTCGCCGTCGGTATGGGCGTGGGCGATGTGCTGGAGTTCGGCGACGCGGCCGGGCAGCCGGAGCTTGAGCGTCCCGCCGGCATAGGTCTTCTTCGGCAGCGCGCCAGCGGCGGCCGGCGGCGTCTTGACGCCGGTCAGGCCGTTGGTGGTTCCCTCCGCCAGGCGAATCTTGACGTTGACGTCGGAGACGATGGTGACGCCGTCCTTGGCGAAGGCTTCATTCCCGCCGGTGTGGTCGCCGTGATAATGCGTGTTGATGAGGTATTTGATCGGCAGGTTCGAGATGGTCGAGATCGCGGCCTTGATCTTGTCGTGCAGCGGCGCGAACTGGCCGTCGACCATGATGATGCCGGTCTTCCCCACCGCCACGGTGATGTTCCCGCCCTGACCCTCGAGCATGTAGACGTTGTCGCCGAGATCGGTGGTCTTGATCTCGACCTTGGAGAAATCGACCGGCGGGGGTGCGGCAGGCGGGGCAGGGGGCGCTGTCTGCGCGGCTACCGCGCCAGCCAGCAAAAGGGTGATGGCAACCGCCGTGCTTCCAGTCCGAATCATCAAAATCTCCTAAGGGCCGACCCATGTTTTCCTAGCACAGGGGGCTAGCGTTTGCCGAGTTGCGGCGCACCGGCCAGCCTGCTTGAATGCGGCCAAAGAACCAAGCGGCGCGGCTTACAAGATGCCGTGAGACCGCGGGCGCGCACGAGGAAATATGCCCGAGGAAACGTCATGACGTCACCGATCGCAGGCGGCGTGGATTGCGACCTGCATCCCGCCGTGCCCCATCTGACCAGCCTGCTGCCATATATGAACGACTACTGGCGCGACCAGGTGACGACGCGCGGCATGACCGATCTGGTGTCGCAATCCTATCCGGCCAATTCGCCGATCAGCGCGCGCCCCGATTGGCGTCCAGCGCAGGGTAAGCCGGGCTCCAGCCTCAGCGATATGCAAAAGCAGGCGCTCGATCGGTTTCAGGTGAGCTACGGCATCTGCAATCCCTTGTATGGCGTGCAGATGGTGTTTTCCGAGGACATGCAGGACGCCTTCTGCCGCGCGCTGAACGACTGGCTGGTGCAAGAGTGGCTCGACAAGGATTCCCGTCTGCGTGGCTCGATCGTGATCCCGACCCAGAGCGTGGAAAAATCAGTCGCCGAGATCGAGCGCTGTGCCAAAGACCCGCGCTTCGTTCAGGTGCTGATGCTTGTGATGGGCGACATGCCGGTCGGCAAACGCGCCTATTGGCCGATCTATGCCGCCGCCGAGCGGCTGGGGCTGGCCATCGGCATCCACGCCGGCTCCGCCTATCACAACCCGCCGACCTCGGTCGGCTGGGGTTCCTATCATGTCGAGGATTATGTCGCCCAGGCGCAGGCGTTCCAGACCCAGTTGACCAGCCTGATCGTCGAGGGCGTGTTCGCGCGGCATCCGAAGCTGAAGATGGTGATGCTGGAAAGTGGCTTCACCTGGCTGCCGTCATACCTGTGGCGGCTGCACAAGTTCTGGCGCGGGGTGCGGATGGAAACGCCCTGGGTCGACCGCGCGCCGCTGGAAATTGTGCGCAGCAACATCCGCTTTTCGCTGCAGCCGGTCGACGCGCCGCCGGATCCGGCCACGTTAAATCGCCTGTTCGACCATATGCAGTCGGACGAATTGCTCCTATTCTCAACCGACTATCCGCACTGGCAATTCGACGGCGACGAGGTGCTGCCGGAGGGGATTTCGGAAGGTCTTGTCCGCAAGATCATGATCGATAATCCGCACGCGACCTATCCTCGTCTAACGCAGCCCGCGCTCAAGGAGGCAACGCCATGAACGTGCAGTTTCGTCCGGAGCCGGCGTCATCGGCAAGCGTCAAGACCGCGATCGCCGATTGCGACATCCATCCCGCGCGCGCCACCGGGACCGAGCTCTATCCGTTCCTGGCAAAACGCTGGCATTCGCATCTGGAGACCTACGGCAAGCACGCCTATCAAGGCATGATGGAAGGGCCGCCCTATCCGAAGGCGCAGCCGAACGCCTCGCGCCGCGACGCCTATCCGCCGGAAGGCGGCAAGCAAGGCTCCTCGCTGTCCTTCATGCAGAAGCAACTGCTCGACCCCTACAATGTCACGCTCGGCGTGCTCAACCCGCTCGACACCGGGCAGGGCCTGCGCAACCACGATCTCAGCGCGGCGCTGGCGACCGCGATCAACGACTGGCAGATCGAGAAATGGACCAGCAAGGATTCGCGTCTCAAAGGTTCGATCGTCGTCGGCAATGAAGACGGCCCCACCGCCGCCGCCGAGATCCGCAGGCGCGCCGGCGACAAGAATTTCGTGCAGGTGCTTTTGCTGAGCCGCAATGTCGAGCCGCTCGGCCAGCGCCGCTACTGGCCGATCTATGAGGCGGCGCAGGAGATCGGCCTTCCCGTCGGCGTCCATGCCTTCGGCTTCGGCGGCAACCCGATCACAGCTTCCGGCTGGCCGAGCTTTTACATCGAGGAGATGGTCGGCCATTCGCAGTGCCAGCAGACCGCGCTCGCAAGCCTCGTGCTCGAAGGCGTGTTCGAGCGCTATCCCAAACTGAAGATGGTGATGATCGAGGCCGGCTTCGGCTGGGCGCCGTCGCTTTCATGGCGGCTGGACAAGAGTTTCGACCGGCTGCGCAGCGAGGTGCCGCATCTGAAGCGCCGTCCGTCGGAATATATCCGCGATCACATCTGGTGGACCACGCAACCGATGGAAGATCCGGAACGCCGCGAGCATCTGTTCGAGGTGATCGAGTGGATCGGCTGGGACAAACTGCTGTTCGCGACCGACTATCCGCACTGGGATTTCGACGAGCCCTCGCGCGTGCTGCCCCCCGGCGTCAGCGACGCCAACAAGCAGGCGTTCTATCTCGACAATGCGAAGAAGCTGTACGGGATCGCATGATCAGGAAAAGTGGGAACCGGTTTTCCGAAAAAGATCATGCGTAGGAAATAATATGGCCCGGCATGTCATTGCCCCGGTGGACGAGTTGCCGCCGGGCACGCGAAAATTCCTCACCATCGACGAGCGGCCGATCGCGATCTTCAACGTCAAGGGCGAGTTTTTCGGTCTGTTGAACCGCTGCCCGCATCAGGGCGCGGCATTGTGCGAGGGACCGCTGATCGGGCTCGCCACTTCCTCCGACCCCGGCGAGATCGAGTACACCAAGTTAGGCGAGATCATCCGCTGCCCCTGGCACGGCTGGGAATTCGATATCCGCACCGGCCAGTCCTACTGCGATCCCAAGCGCTTCCGCGCCCGCGCCTATCCCGTCAATGTCGAGCCCGGCACCAACCTGGTGAAAGGGCCGTATGTCGCGGAGACGATCAAGGTCGCGGTCGAGAGCGACTACGTGGTGGTCGATCTGTAGCGGCCGCCGTTCCGGTGAACGCCGGCCGCTTCGCCATCCCTAGACAGCGTCTTTGGCAACCTTCAGCGGCGACGCCTTGACCGACTTGCTGGCCGGCTTGGCCGCGAACTCCATCGGCTCTTTCGTGAACGGATTGATGCCGCTGCGGGCTTCAGTCGCCGGCTTGTTCACGACAGACATTTTGACGAAGCCGGGAATGACGAACTCACCGGACTCGTTCAGCTCCTTGTAGCCGACGGTGGCCATCTGCTCGATGACGGCCTTGACGTCATTCTTGGAAAGCTGCGTTCCCTCTGCGATTGCATCGATCAACTGAGTCTTGGTCATCTTGGCCATTGAAAATTACCTTTCTGGGTGGGGGAGAACGGATTGAAGCGCACGCGCTACGCTGGTTGCATAACTCGGTCTGGAGCGCGGCAAGGCCACGCAAATCGCTTCCCGTTCATGGCTGCGGTCATGAAAGCTACCGGGCTTAAAACCTATCGACGCCCAAAACGCAAGGCGTAGATCGGCCTGTGGGGAACCGCTTCCGGATCGATCGGCACCTGCAGGAGGCTGGTAAAGTCGCTGATACCACTGGCGTCCTGCGAGGTCAGGCGCTGATAACTCTGCCCGGATCATCTTGCAATGACACAACAAAATCCCGCTGTCGCGATGACAGATGCAGGCAACAGTCGTTAGCTTCGCGCTATGTGCTTGCCGTCGACATGGATATTCAATCGCTTCATGAAAAATCCGGACGCATAAATTTCCACAACCCGGTTGGCCTCTCCCGTCTTCAACGCGCCACACAGCAAGGCCGCGCGGGTGTAAAGAGACACACCGGAGGATGATTCAACCAGCTGCCCGTCGATGTACAACTTCAAAATCATCAATCCGGCTTTCTCCATATCGGGGACCGCGCTGCATGCGATCTGATGTCCTTCAAAGGTCGTCGTCACTTCCTCGCTAAACACACCCATTGCTTGATCTGCTCTATCCCGTTGTCCACCGAAATTGGCGGAGTTCGTCGAACTGCGGCGAACCGTCCCGAACCGTCGCCCTTGCCGCTATGGCCTCAACGTCCCCCGCAGCAGCTTGATGCCGTCGGCGAGCGCGCGCTGCATCAACAGCGCATCTACGCCGTAGGCGATCATGCGAAAGCCTTTGGCGCGGAAATCGCGCGCCCACTTCCCGTCGCCGGCGAGGAAGCCTGGTGTCTTGCCGTGTTTCTGGCAGGCCTTGACCAGTCTATCGACAGCGCTGTGGAATTTCGGATTGTCGAACTGCCCCGGGATGCCCATGAAGTTCGTCAAATCGTAGTGGCCGAGCCAGACCACGTCGACGCCGTCGACGGCCGCGATCGCATCGACGTTCGCGATGCCCTTGGCGGTCTCCACCAGCGCGATCACCATCGTGCGTGCGTTTGCCTCGGCGATCTTGTCGGTCTCGGCTCCGCCGGCATAGTCGTCATGCGCCGCGACATTGAACGCGGCGCCGCGACGCCCAACGGGCGGATATTTCGTGCAACCAACGATCGCCCTGGCCTGCTCAGATGTTTCGACCATCGGCACCATGATGCCCATCGCGCCGATATCGAGCGCGCGGGCGATGTGATGATAGTCGCCGGAGGGAACGCGCACGAGCGGCACCAGATCAAGCCCGCGGCAGAATGCGAACTGCGCTTTCATTGTCTCGAAGCCGACGCCCGAATGCTCCATGTCGTAGAGGATGAATTCGGCGCCGGCCTCGCGGCAGATCGAAGGATAGCCGGGCGTGAAGAACTCGAACGTCATCGTTCCGAACGCACAGCCACCCGCCGCGAGCCGTGGCTTCAATGGATTTGGGCGCAACGGATTTTCCTCCGAGAGTTGTTCAAGCGCCCGGCATGGCGAACACGGCAACGCAGCCGGGCACAGGCGTTGACGCAACTTTACGCACGGCCGCAGTTCCTATCAATGCTGCCGTCCGGAATGGTGGGTTCTTGTACGCGGCCGCCGTAAACCGTCGCTTGAGGGGATGTCCGCTGACGATGGAAGCTGACAAGATAATCCGACCACCGGTCGCCGGACCTCCGATATGATGACCCCCATTTCCTCAAGTTGGGCCATCTCCTCGTTTGTTTTGAATAGTGGTCAATATTGACCAGCCACATCGGATCCGGAAGCGCATGCTGCTTCCACCATCGCCCCAGTCACGGCAGCCGTTGGTGACAGCGAGTCAGTAACGCTCCCGCCATGGAAGCATTGTGCTCCTCGTCCAGAATTTCTTGACCGGTATTGAGCGCCCGCGCGGATCTCGTTGAGGTCGAAAAGCAGGGTGGTTCGGAAGTCGTTGTTTGACCGGGTTTTTTTATCTTTAGCTCAGACGGAGATCGCATATGCAGGCAACGATACTTGCGAAACTCCGCGAATGGTCCATCCTTATAACCGCACTTTGTATTGCTCTTGGCGGAATCTTGTACGCAGCTTCTTTCTCATCGACACCGCCAGAATCGCTGGCGGTCGCGCCCACCGCCGCCAGTTCTCAGCCGCAGGCGTCTTCAGTTGCTTCCAGGAATTCCGCAGCGGCGCCACAAAGTTCAGCCGCGGTCCCAGCACCAGCGGACCCGGCGACGCCAAGCCGCCCCCCGGCGTCGTCCGGACCGACGGCACACCAGATGCATGGCCACGCACCAACGCAGCCGTCGAGCGCTCCCGCGCTCAGGGCTGCTGCGACGAGCGCTCCTCCGACGCAACCCGTTACTCCCACGCCACCCCCAACACTGGCTGGCGGGACAGCCGTCGACGGCGATGCGGCGACAGGCCGCCAGGTCTACAGAAAATGCCAAGCCTGCCACTCGCTGGAGGTCGGCAAGAACGCCCTTGGCCCGAGCCTCGCCGGCATCATTGGCAAGAAGTCCGGCGAGGTGCTCAACTACAATTATTCGCCTGCGATGAAGGCTGCCAATTTGACTTGGGACGCAGCGACACTCGACGCCTATCTGCTTGATCCATCAAAGCTGGTTCCGCAGAACAAAATGCCGTTCGCGGGATTGAAGACGGTGAACGAGCGCAAGGATGTGATCGCCTATCTGGTTGCGGCCGCGTCTCCGGCCGGCGCGCCGGTTGTTGCGCAGCGTTCGCCCTCGCCGGCGGCTGCGCCGGCGCAACCGTCAGCCCCGGGCGAACCGCGCGCTTCTGTTTATTTGCCGGAGGCCCGCTACACACTGCGTACCGGCATTGCAGAAGGACGGATGGTCTATCTCGGCGTCGGCGGCACCATCGACGGACAAGTCAATCCGCTTCTTTCAGCCGCGGAGGGACAGACGGTGCAGATCATCCTGATCAACGGAGAAGGGGCCGAGCACGACATCGTATTTCCGGAACAGAATGCAAGGTCGTCACGCATATTTAGCCCTGGCGCAAGCACAGCGTTCGCGTTCCGCGCCACGCGCGCCGGAGATTTCACCTACCTGTGTAGCGTTCCAGGTCACGAGTTGGCGGGCATGCGCGGACAACTCGTCGTCACGCCGCTTCCGCCAGATCAGGTGCTGGTCGAAGCCGACATCTCGAGGAAATCGACCGAGGTTCCACCGCCGGTCGGCCAACGTCCGCCGCAGACAGTGCAAGTCGAACTCAACGCAGTCGAACTCGAAGGCCGCCTCGCGGAAGGGACTACGTTCGGCTATTGGACGTTCAACGGCCGCGTTCCCGGGCCGATGCTGCGCGTCCGCGTCGGAGACACCGTGGATGTGCGCGTCAAGAATTCCGCTGACAGTACGATGGTTCATTCGGTCGACTTCCATGCGACCACCGGACCCGGGGGCGGAGCCGCTTCCACACAAGTCGATCCCGGGGCGGAGAAATCATTCAAATTCAAAGCGCTTATTCCGGGACTGTATGTCTACCACTGCGCCACGCCAATGGTGGCCCATCATATCGCCAACGGGATGTATGGTCTCATGCTGGTCGAGCCCGAAGGCGGACTGCCGGCGGTGGATCGCGAGTTCTACGTTATGCAGGGCGAGATCTATACTGAGGCGCCGTTCGGCCATCGCGGCAGTCAGGAATTCAGTGTTGAAAAATTGCTGAACGAGCGGCCGGAATATTTCGTTTTCAACGGTTCGGTGGGGGCGCTTTCAAAATTGCATCCGCTGGAGGCCAAGGTCGGTGAAACCGTTCGAATCTATTTCGGCGTCGGCGGACCCAACTACACGTCCTCCTTCCACGTCATCGGTGAAATTTTCGACCGAGTCTACAATCTCGGCGGCTTGCTAAGCGAGCCATTGCGCGGCGTGCAGACCGTCACCGTTCCAGCGGGTGGTGCAGTCATCACGGAATTCAAGGTCGAGGTTCCCGGCAACTATATGCTGGTTGATCATGCTCTGTCGCGCGCCGAGCGCGGCCTGGTCGGCATGTTGCATGTTGAAGGGCCACCCAACCCGGAAATTTTCGACGGCAAGATCGAACCCGGGACGGGCCATTGAGACTGATGGCTGCGCGACCTGGGTCAACCATGCCATTTAGCTGATGCTCGAAATCCTGCTGGCGCCTTGATCGCCCAGGGCGACGCGGCAGACACCGTCTCTTACATTCAAAGCGGCCGGGTCAAGGTTGTTGTCATATCTGAGCAAGGCAAGGCGTCAGTAGTCGGAATTCTTGGACCCGGCCAGTTCTCTGGTGGGTGGCAAGAGCCGGCGGACTCTCCGCCGCATTTCGCACTCAGCCTTCGTTCGCGGAGGAACCTATGCGCTGTTGTGGACGATATCCTCAAAGGGAGAAAACCAGATGAAGCTCAAATTCGCACTTCTCGCGCTGGCCACTTTAGCTGGCGCTGCGCTTTCGACCGGAACCGCTTCGGCTATTCCGCTCGCCCCCTTGGGACAGCTCCAGCCTTCGAATGTCGAACGTGTTGCAGTGGTCTGCGGAGCACGCGGCTGCGTTCGCACGGCGCCCGTGTATCGGCGAGGAGCCTACGTCGTCCGCCGCCCGTATGTACGTCGCGGTTATGGATATCATCGGGGCTATCGTCGCTACTAACCTGAAAGATCGGGTATGCGGCTACGCCGCGGCAGGCGGTCCGAACCAGATGGTCAACGCGTCGGCGAGTCCCATCTGGGTCGAATCCCCCACCCAGGCCACGTATCCATCGGGCCGAATTAATACCGCGTCGGGAGCGGTGACCGCGCCAAGCGCCGGAAGCTCCCACGCGCCATCATACTGGGCGTCGATCAATTGAACCCGAGCCGCCCATGGCGTGATGTCGAAGCTGCCGGGCTCGGCGAGATTGAGCAGCACCGGCCGGGCATCGTGCAGCAGGGTGAACACCCGCAGCGGGCCGCCTGCGGTGATCAGGTCGAGATCAGGCATGCGGCGTCCAAGCAGCTTGTGTCCGTCGCCGAGGTCGTAATGAACGCCGAGACCGGACATGGCAGCGGCGAACCGCTTGCGCGGCTCGTCCATGGCCATCAACTCCGCCACGGCCTCGCGCATCGCGTTGCTGCGGTCGTCGGTACGGAGCAGCGCGACTTTCGCCATCGTGTTGCGCAACGCGAGCGCGGCGACCGGGTGCCGCTCGGCATGGTAGCTATCGAGCAGGCTTTCCGGCGACGTCTGCTTGACCACCTGCGCCAGCTTCCAGCCCAGGTTCACCGCATCCTGCACACCGAGGTTGAGTCCCTGTCCGCCCGCCGGGTAATGCACATGTGCGGCGTCACCGGCCAGCAGCACCCGTCTGTCGCGGTAGGAAGCGGCCTGCCGGGTCATGTCCGTGAACCTTGAGATCCAGGTCGGACTGTGGATCCCGTAGTCGGTCCCGTAGATGTCGATCAGCGCCTCGCTGAGATCGCGCAAGGTGGGTTCGCTGGCGGCTCCGACGTGGCGCTCGGTCACCATGACCCGCAACGGCCCGCCATCGAGGTAGACTACCTCGCCATCGCGGATTTCGTAATTCACCTTGCCGAAGGAACGGACGCCAAAGTCATTGCGGTGGATGCCCAGTTTGGGCTGCTCGGTCACCTCGACCTCGGCGAGCAGGTTGCTGACTGTCGGATCCGATCCGGGGAACGCGATGCCGGCAACTTTCCGGATCAGGCTGCGTCCGCCGTCGCACCCGACGAGATATTTCGCGCGCGACGACGCACCGCCGGACAGGGCGACGTCCACGCCGCTGTCGTCCTGCACGAAACCTGTCACCTCGGTTCCGCGATAGATCGGCACCTTCAGCTCAAGGGCCCACTCGGCCAGGATGCGCTCGATATGGTTCTGCCACAGCCCGAGCCCGTAATTGTGCCGGGTGGGAAAGTCGCTGATATCGAGCGGGACGTGGAAGTGCACGACCCCGAATGTCTGTCCCTCGGAGAGGAACCGGTCGGCGATCCCGCGCTGATCGAGGATCTCGATGGTGCGCGAATGCAGGCCGCCGGCGCGTGAGCCCGCGAGTTCCTGGCTGGCCCGCCGCTCGACGATGGCAACGTCGATACCCGCGAGCGCCAACTCGCCCGCCAGCATCAGCCCTGTCGGGCCGCCTCCGGCGATCACCACCGCATGCTCCGTCTTTGCCGCACCCATGTCGTCCCTCCGTAGCTGTTGGCGTCGGCAGGCGTTCTACGGGATGACCGGGGTCTTGAAGCAAGCCCCTTGCGCACTACATATCAGTGTGGGGAGGCTGGTGTTCCGCTTTTTGCGGACCGAAGCTCGCCAATCAAGCCATCACCGCGTTCAAGGCCGCCACCGGCTCGGGCAAGGCGGCAACAGTTTTTGCCGCGGCTGGAACAGTTCGCGCAACCAGCCGCTCGAGATCGCGAACCGTCTGCTGCTCGACGAACTTGACCGCGATGCCGTTGGGCAACAGCCGCACGACGCGCCCGACGCATGCGCCGACCGCGAGCGGCATGCCGACGGGCGGCTGCACGGCGGTCGACACCGCAACGCCCGTGACCGAGCAATCGATAATGAAGCAGGGGTGGATCGAACTATCCGCCAGGGTCAGCGTGGAATGCGGATTGGGCGGCACGAAGCGCGCATTCTTTCGCAGCTCCAGCATCGCCGGATTTTTCTGCTTCTTCTCCAGCCAGGTCAGCATATCAGAGAGTCTTTCGCGCCGCTCGCGCGTCATCTCCAGCTCGAGCATGAAACTGCGATTCATCGTGTCGCTGATGCTGCCCTCGAATCTTCCGAAGTCGCGGAAATACGACGTCAGGCGGTCGCCGATCTTGCCGACCACGGGCACCTCGACAATCATGCGGTACGGCGACACGCGCGTGGTGCGGCAGGCGAAGGTGCGAAGCTTGCCCTGCGGGTCATACCAGTTCGGCACGTGTAGCTGCCGCCGACGATGACATTCACCGCTCGCTGGCTGAGGAAATCCTGAACAGGCACGATGGATCCTTGGGGAGCAAATGGGAGAGTTTGAGCGGCCGCTGATCTTTGTCAGCTTGATAGGCTGCTCCTCGGCCATTCGCGACCTCGGGCGCACCACGCGAGAGAGCCGAAGCCATCTCTTGCGCCGTTGCTCTTACGGCCATTTTCTGAATGGGAGGTAAAAAGGTAGGCAGAATCAGCAAATATCCTAATGTTTCATGAATGGAACCGGATCGGCGTTGTCAGACCGCAAATCGCTTCTGATTTACAGAAGTCGTGTCAAGCCCCAGAATAAAAAATATTTCTGTTTACCAGAACCCAAATCAGGGGCATATATTCTCCCATCCCGTCCTGGTCAGAAGGGCGTCGGCCGTCGTCACGGACGTTGGACGGGTTGCGGTGGACGCTTGTTTACGCTGAGACGACGGCGTGGATTAGCGTACGGCAAAACCGTGTGGTCCTGGCGCCCGTTGCAGGCGTCAAGCTGTCGGGTAGGCGAGAGCTGAACGGCGGCGACGGAGTCAACCAAGAACTCGTCTCCGGGGAGATCACGGCATAAGCCGTAAAGCCATTGCGCAGGGA